>JBDTDY010000387.1:0-2502 GCA_039922835.1 Ornithinibacter sp. | reverse complement strand
ATCACCGACAGCGCCCGCCCACTCCTCCAGCGACCCACCCGAGGCCAGCCCAGGAGAGGAGGTCGCGCTCGGAGCTCGGAGAATCTCAACGGCGTGCGCCGCAGCCTCACTGAGCCCCACGGCATCCGACACGGCCATCACCACCACCCCCCTCCCCGACACCTCGATCTTACTCCCGATCCGGCCATCGAACAAGTGTTCTGAGCATCGAATTGCGCATAGCCTCAAGCAAATTCATGCTTCATACGGGCTCAGGAAGCACGATCCGCCCCGCGAGGAATCCTGCATCCCCGGCTCGACATGCGGACCCGAAACGAGTGACTCGCGAGCCAGTTCGTCCGGAGCCCGGAACACGCCATATCGTGCTGGAATGCCCTGCGATGAAAGTGCCGTCTCGTGGAACCTCCCTCGCCCGTCGCGACCGGGCGCATGAGACGAGACCAGATTCCCGGAGTCCTTGCCTGCCTCGTCGCCGGGCTCGTCTCCGTCGCAGTGCATGCCGCGATCCCGCAGGTCAGCGCGCTCCTCGTCGCGATCATCCTCGGCCTGGTGGTCGCCAACACGGTCGGCGTGCCAGCGGTCGTCCAGGGTGGGGTGGAGATTGCCGGTCGACGGATCCTGCGCATCGGCATCGTGTTCCTCGGGCTCCAGCTCTCGCTCGCAGATGTCGTCGGGCTCGGCCCCGCCGTCATCGCGGTGGTCGTGGCGGTGGTCGTGGGCGGGCTCTTTGCCACGATGGGCTGGGGGGCGCTGCTCGGCGTTCCGTTCACCCGTCGCCTCCTCATCGCGGGCGGCTTCTCCATCTGCGGGGCAGCGGCCGTCGCCGGGGTGGCGGGGGTGGTCGACGCGGAGGAGGAAGACGTGGCGACCGGCATCGCGCTGGTGGTGCTCTTCGGCACGTTGATGATCCCGATCGCCCCCGCAGTGGGCGCGCTCGTCGGGCTCGACGACGCCGGGAGGGCGGTGTTCGCCGGTGCGTCAGTCCACGAGGTCGCCCAGGTGGTGGCGGCCGCGGGGATCATCGGCCCGGGTGCGCTGGCGGCCGCAGTTCTCGTCAAGCTCGCCCGGGTGCTCATGCTGGCGCCGGTGCTCGTGGGCATCGGGATCTGGCAACGTCGTGGGGCACGAGAGGCAGGCGGACCCCAGGGCGCAGTGGTCCCGCTCTTCGTGGCGTGCTTCGTGGGTGCAGTCCTGATCCGCTCGTTCATCGACCTGCCGCCATGGTTGCTGAGCGCCGCCACCGAGACCGGCACGCTGCTGCTGGCCACGGCGATGTTCGCCCTGGGGCTCGGGGTGCGGGTGCGGGCCCTGCGGGCCGTCGGCGGGTCGACCCTGGTCCTGGGGGCGCTGTCGACGGCCACCGTGCTGTCGATCGCCCTCGGCGGGGTGTTCCTCGCCGGCGTCTGATCGGAGGCACCCCAGCGGGTGGCGCAGCGACCGGGTCGAGAAGCGATTGCGACCGGGAAAGGTCAGGAGTTCACCCGCCAAGTGCCGCCGAGACGACCTCCTTGGCCTCTGCTTGCACCTGCGCGAGGTGGTCGGGCCCGCGGAAGGACTCGGCATAGATCTTGTAGACGTCCTCGGTGCCGCTCGGGCGCGCCGCGAACCATGCGGATTCCGTGACCACCTTGAGGCCGCCGATCGCGGCGCCGTTGCCGGGCGCCTCGGTCAGCTTGGCGGTGATGGGCTCGCCGGCCAACGACTCCGCTGTGACGTCGTCGGGGGAGAGTGCGGCGAGCTTCGCCTTCTGCGCACGGTCGGCAGGGGCGTCGATGCGGGCGTATGCCGGTGAGCCGTGCCGGTCGGTGAGCTCGGTGTAGAGCCGGCTGGGTGACTTCCCCGTGGTCGCCAAGATCTCGGAGGCGAGCAGCGCCAGGATGATGCCGTCCTTGTCGGTGGTCCACACCCCGCCGTCGCGCCGGAGGAAGGAGGCACCCGCTGACTCCTCCCCGCCGAACGGGCCGGATCCGTCGAGCAGGCCCGGCACGAACCACTTGAACCCGACCGGCACCTCGACGAGGCGGCGCCCGAGGTCGTCGGCGACCCGGTCGATCATCGAGCTCGAGACGAGGGTCTTGCCGATGAAGCCGTCCTCGCGCCAGTGCGGTCGGGCGCCGCCGTAGAGGTACTGGATCGCGACGGCGAGGTAGTGGTTGGGGTTCATCAGACCTGCGTCCGGCGTGACGATGCCGTGCCGGTCGGAGTCCGCGTCGTTGCCGGTCGCGATGTCATAGGAGTCGCGCTGGGCGATCAGGCTGGCCATCGCCGACGGGGACGAGCAGTCCATCCGGATCTTGCCGTCCCAGTCGAGCGTCATGAAGCGCCAGGTCGCGTCGACCAGGGGGTTGACGACGGTGAGGTCGAGACGGTGTCGCTCGGCGATGGCGCCCCAGTAGTCGACCGCAGCCCCGCCGAGGGGGTCGGCGCCGATGCGGATGCCGGCATCGCGGATCGCGTCCAGGTCCAGGACGTTGGGGAGGTCTTCGACGTAGGTGCCCATGA
>JBDTDY010000386.1:0-4977 GCA_039922835.1 Ornithinibacter sp. | reverse complement strand
GACCGATCGACGTGGTCCGCAACGACCCGCAGGGCGCCGTGGACGGCATCGCGCACGGGACGAGGATCTACGTCCACTGCAAGAGTGGCGCTCGGTCGGCCGAGGCCGTCGACCTCCTGCGCGCAGTGGGGGTCGACGCCGTGGACGTCGAGGGCGGGGTGCTCGCCTGGGTGCGGGACGTCGACCCGTCGCTCCCCACCTACTGAGCCGCGGAGCGGTCGCCACTCTCTCGGGCGCCACCCGCCCTGTCGGCCCTGCGTGATGGAATCCCGGTGTGCTCATCCTCCGCCGACCCGATGCCGCGGTCGCCGACGACCCGGTGCTCGACGACACCCAGCTCGAGGCGGTCCGCGCTGACGCGCCGGTGGTCCGGGTGCTCGGCGCGCCCGGCACGGGGAAGAGCACGGTCGCGGTGGAGCGAGTGGTGCGAGCGGTCCGCTCGGGGCTCCCGGCCGACGCCTGCCTCCTCCTCTCCCCGACCCGGGTGGCCGCCGCCAGGCTGCGCGACGCGGTGACCGCGCGCCTGGGTGGCACGACCACCACCCCGCTGGCCCGCACCCACCAGTCCTTCGGTTTCGGGGTGCTGCGTGAGGCCGCGGCCTTGGCCGGGGACCCGGCACCTCGGCTGCTGAGCGGGCCGGAGCAGGACGTCATCCTCCGAGAGCTCCTCGCCGGTCATGCCGCTCGGAGCAGCCCGTCGCCTCCGTGGCCCCGCACACTGGAGGGCGCGCTGGCGACCCGAGGTTTCCGTTCCGAGCTGCGCGACCTGCTCATGCGCGCCGTCGAGCTCGGGCTCGACCCCGAGGACCTCGCTGCGCTGGGCACGGCCCACGGTCGTCAGGAGTGGGTGGCCGGCGCCGCCGTGCTGCGCGAATACGACGAGGTCACCGCGCTCTCCGACGCCGGTGCCTTCGACCCCGCGTGGATCCTCGGAGCGGCGGCCGAGCACCTGCAGGGTGATCCTGAGGCGCTGGACCGCCTGCGGGCGGGGGTGCGGCTCGTCGTGGTCGACGACGCCCAGGAGCTCACGCCGTCGGGCAGCCGCCTGCTCCGGGTGCTCACCGGTGATGGTGCCGTTCCCCTGGTGCTCACGGGTGACCCCGATGCCGCGACCCAGACCTTTCGTGGCGCAGACCCGCGGCTGTTCACGCAGGCCTGGCCCACAGCGCAGAGCGTGGTCCTGCGCCACGGGCACCGGTGCAGCGATGCTGTCGCGCAGGTGGCGGACCGGGTCGCGGCACACATCGGGGTCCTCGACACCGCAGCCCACCGGTCACCGGTGCCCGCTGATCCAGGGATCCACGAGTCGGTCGTTCAGGCCCACCTGCTGCGGACCGTCGCACAGGAGGCCGCGTTCATCGGCGCACTGCTGCGCGAGGCCCACCTGCTCGGCGGCACGCCGTGGTCGGCGATGGCCGTCGTCGTGCGCGGTGGCACGCGCACCGCCACGCTTCGGCGGGTCCTGAGGGGTGCCGGGGTGCCCGTCGACACGGCCGGTGCCGACCTGCCGGTGCGCTCCGAGGTCGCGGTCCGGCCGTTCCTGGCACTCCTGCGGTGTGCGCTCGATGTCCGTGCGGGAGCCGAGGCGCTCGATCCCGAGGTCATCGTCGACGTGCTGTGCTCTCCGGTCGGCGGCGCCGACGCCGTCGGTCTGCGGCGGCTGCGCCGAGCGCTTCGCCGGGTCGAGCTCGACGACGGGGGTGGGCGGTCGAGCGACGTGCTGCTCGCCGAATCTGTCGTGGCGCCGTTCTCCCTCGACCGCATCGGACCAGAGGCAGGCCCGGCGCGCCGAGTCCACCGGGTGCTCGCGGCTGCCGTCGATGCGCTGGCCGAGGGGCTGGGTGTCGAGGAGGCCTTTTGGGCCATGTGGAGCGCGAGCGGGCTGGCGGCCCCCTGGCGTGAGGCGGCACTCGCGGGTGGGAAGGTCGGAGGTCGCGCAGATCGCGACCTCGATGCGATGCTGGGGCTCTTCGACGCAGCCGCGCGCTTCGTCGACCGACTGCCCGCGGCCGGGCCCGCTGACTTCCTCGAGCACGTCCTCGGGCAGGACGTTGCCGGTGACACCCTCGTCGCGCGCGCGCCCGCAGGGGAATCGGTCTCCCTGCTCACTCCTGCGGGCGCGGCTGGGGTCGGGTGGGACCTCGTGGTCGTCGCTGGCGTGCAGGAGGGGGTGTGGCCCGACCTCCGGCTGCGTGGCTCACTCCTGGGGTCAACCGATCTCGTCGACGTCGTGACGGGTCGACCGACGCAGCCGCGCGCTGCCCGGGCCCAGGTGCGGCATGACGAGACGCGCCTCTTCCACGTCGCGGTGACGCGGGCAGCACGACGCCTGGTGGTCACCGCCGTGCGCAGTGAGGACGAGCAGCCCTCGCCCTACCTCGACATCGTCGACCCACGTGCGGCGGCTCGTGCGTTCACCGATGTGCCTCGCCCCCTGACCCTTCCCGGGCTGGTGGCCGAGCTGCGGCGGTCCCTCCTGGACGAGGACCCTGCGGCACGAGGAGCCGCCATCACCACGCTCGCCCGACTCGCCCGCGAGAAGGTGCCGGGGGCGGACCCGGCGCAGTGGTGGGCGCTTCGCGGCGTCACCGACGACCGCCCGCGCCGTGCCACCGGCATCCCGGTGCGGGTGTCCCCGTCGAGCATCGACCCGTTCACCCGCTGTGGCCTGCAGTGGGTGCTGCGAGCCAGCGGAGGAGACGGGCCCTCCATGGGCGCCCAGGACATCGGCACCCTGGTGCACGAGCTCGCGCACGACCTCGGCGACACCGACGCGGCGGGCTATGCGGCGGAGCTCGAGTCGCGCTGGGGCCGCCTCGGCCTGCCGCCGGGGTGGCTGTCGCGGCGCGACCTCCGGCTGGCGACGCGGATGACCGAGCGGTTGGCGACCTACCTCGGCGAGGCGGCAGCGCAGGGATGGCGCAGGGCGGCCTCGGAGGAGGCGATGAGGGTTGCCCTCGGTGGTGCCCTCCTCAGCGGCACCGTCGACCGCGTCGAGGTCGACCCGAGCGGGCGGGTGCGCATCGTCGACCTCAAGACCGGCAGCTCGAAGCCGACGAAGGAGGACCTGCGCAGGCACGGTCAGCTCGGGGCCTATCAGGTGGCCGTCGCGCACGGTGCCTTCGCCGAGCACGGACGGCTCTCTGGTGGCGCGGCCCTGCTCCAGCTCGGCAAGGCTGCGACGAAAGCGACGACCCTGCAGGTGCAGGTGCCGCTCGCCGAGGACGACGAGCCGACCTGGGCCGGCGACCTGGTCTCCCTGACTGCGGAGCAGATGGCGGGCGCCGCGTTCCCCGCCACTCCTGGAAGTCACTGCGCGACCTGCCCGGTGAAGGACTCCTGTCCGGCGCTCCCCGAGGGGAGGCGGCTGTGAGCACGGGCATCCGCTGGGGTGCCGCCGACCTCGCGAAGGCGTTGGGGCAGTCCTACGCGCCGACACCGGAGCAGGCTGCGGTCATCGAGGCACCGCTGCGGCCGCTCCTCGTGGTGGCCGGGGCGGGGTCCGGCAAGACCGAGACGATGGCTGCGCGCGTGGTGTGGCTCGTCGCCAACGGCGTGGTCCGACCCGACGAGGTTCTGGGGCTGACCTTCACCCGCAAGGCTGCCGGCGAGCTCTCCGAGCGACTCGCCTCACGGCTCACGGCGCTGCGCGAGGCGGGGTTGTGGGCGCCCGAGGACGAACACGGGGCGCTCACCCTCGACGACGCGCCGACCGTGTCGACCTACCACGCGTATGCCGGTCGGATCGTTCGCGAGCACGGCCTGCGGCTCGGTGTGGAGCCTGACAGCCGCCTGCTCACCGAGGCTGCTGCCTGGCAGGTCGCCCACGAGGCCGTGCTCTCCTGGGACGGCCCGATGGACGGCGTCGAGAAGGCCGAGTCCACGGTGACGACCGCAGTGGTCGACCTCGCGGGCGAGATGGCAGAGCACCTCGTCGACGTCGAGGAGCTCGGCGCCCACCTCGAGCGCGTGATCCGCGGGCTCGAGGAGGTGCCGAAGGGCGAGGGGACGCGCAAGCGCAGCCACCCCATGCGCGACGTCGTCGCGACCTTGCGTGAGCGTGCCTCGGTGGTGCCGCTCGTGCAGCGCTATCACGACCTCAAGCGCAGCCGCGACGCGATGGACTTCGCCGACCAGATGGCGGTCGCGGCGCGCATCGCGACGACCGTCGCGGACGTCGGACGGGCTGAGCGCCGGCGGTTCCGGGCGGTGCTGCTCGACGAGTTCCAGGACACCTCCGAAGCCCAGCTCCAGCTGCTGCGGGCGCTCTTCGTCTCACCCGGCGAGGCGGTTCCGGTCACTGCGGTCGGCGATCCCCACCAGTCGATCTACGGCTGGCGCGGTGCCTCCTCGACCACTCTGGACCGGTTCAGGTCCGACTTCAGGGACGACGACAACCCAGCGCGGGTGCTGCACCTGTCCACGAGCTGGCGCAACGACGCCCAGGTGCTCGAGGCGGCCAATGTCATCGCTGGGCCGCTCGCCGCGTCGAGCCGCGTCGAGGTCATGCCGCTGGTGGTGCGCGCGAAGGCAGGCCCCGGCCAGGTCGGCATCGCGCGTCTCGACACGATCGAGGACGAGGCGTCGCACGTCGCGGGCTGGGTGCGGTCCCGGTTGGCCCGCCCGGGTCACCGCACGGCGGCCATCCTGTGTCGCAAGCGATCCCAGTTCGCACCGGTCGTCGACGCGCTGGAGGTGGCCGGTGTCCCCTACGAGGTCGTGGGGCTCGGCGGGCTGCTGCACATGCCCGAGGTCGCGGATCTCGTGGCGCTGCTGCACGTGGTGCAGGATCCCAGCCGGGGTGACCGGCTCATGCGCCTGCTCACCGGCCCCTCCTGCCGACTCGGCGCAGCCGACCTCGACGGGTTGGGTGCGTGGGCGAGGAGTCGCCAGCGCGGCGGTCGCCGGGAGCGCGGCGCCGACCTCGCGCCGGACTCCAGCGAGCAGTCGAGCATCGTCGAGGCCCTCGACGACCTG
>JBDTDY010000385.1:0-2708 GCA_039922835.1 Ornithinibacter sp. | reverse complement strand
CTGCGCTTCGCCAACCAGATGTTCGAGCCCGTCTGGAACGCCAACTACGTCGACCACGTGCAGATCACCATGGCCGAGGACATCGGCATCGGCGGTCGCGCCGGCTACTACGACGGCATCGGGGCCGCCCGCGACGTCATCCAGAACCACCTCCTCCAGCTCCTCGCGCTCACGGCCATGGAGGAGCCGGTGTCCTTCGACGCCCAGGGTCTGCGGCTGGAGAAGGAGAAGGTCCTCTCGGCGGTGCGCCTGCCCGACGACCTCGGTGCGGCCACGGCGCGCGGGCAGTACGCGCAGGGGTGGCAGGGCGGGGAGAAGGTCGTCGGCTACCTGGAGGAGGACGGCGTCGCGACCGACTCCTGCACCGAGACGTATGCCGCGGTGCGACTGGACATCGACACCCGTCGGTGGGCGGGGGTCCCGTTCTACCTGCGCACGGGCAAGCGCCTGGGCAAGCGGGTCACCGAGATCGCGGTGGTCTTCAAGCAGGCGCCGCACCTGCCGTTCAACCAGACCGCGACCGAGGAGCTGGGCCAGAACGCCATCGTGATCCGGGTGCAGCCCGACGAGGGCGTCACCCTCCGCTTCGGCGCCAAGGTGCCCGGAGCCCAGATGGAGGTGCGCGACGTGACGATGGACTTCGGCTACGGCCGCGCGTTCACCGAGTCCTCTCCCGAGGCCTACGAGCGACTCATCCTCGACGTGCTGCTGGGCGAACCACCCCTCTTCCCCCGGCACGAAGAGGTCGAGCTGTCCTGGCAGATCCTCGACCCGATCGAGCGGCACTGGGCCAGGCGCGGTCGGGCTCCCGAGCAGTACACCGCCGGGGGCTGGGGCCCACCGGGCGCCGACGAGATGATGCGCCGTGACGGCCGCGAGTGGAGGCTCCCGTGATCGTCGACCTGCCCAGCACCACGACGGCGGCCGTCTCCAAGAAGCTCGTCAGCCTGCGGGCCAACACCGGCTCGATGGCCCTTTCGCGCGTGCTGACCCTCGTCGTCGTGGTGGAGGAGGCCGATGCGGAGGATGCCATCGAGACCGCGAACGACGCGAGTCGACAACACCCCTCGCGCATCATCGTCGTCGTCACGAGCAACCGACGCGGAGCGGCCCGGCTCGACGGACAGATCCGCCTGGGCGGGGATGCCGGGGCCTCCGAGGTCGTCGTGCTGCGGCTCTACGGGCCGCTGGCCGCCCAGGGCCGGGCCGTCGTCACGCCCCTCCTGCTCGCCGACTCCCCCATCGTGGCGTGGTGGCCCGTCGAGGCGCCCAAGAACCCGGGGGCCGACCCGATCGGCGCGATGGCGCAACGTCGGGTGACCAACGCCGCCCGCTCGAAGGGCGCGCCCCGCACGGTGCTCCGCAAGCTGGCCGAGGCCTATGCCGCCGGCGACACCGACCTGGCGTGGGCCCGGATCACCATCTGGCGCGGCCTGATCGCCGCCGCCATGGATCAGCCTCCTTTCGAGAAGGTCACCGCCGCGACCGTCGTCGCTGCGCCGGACTCCCCCTCCGGTGACCTCCTCGCCGGCTGGCTCGCAGATCGGCTGAAGTGCCCTGTCTCCCTGGCCCGGTCCCGGACCGGTACGGGGGTCATCTCCATCCGTCTGGAACGGGTGAGCGGCACCGTCGACCTGGTGCGACCGCACGACGGCAACACGGCGATCCTCGCCCAGCCGGGCCAGCCCGACCGCACCATCGCCCTCCCCCATCGCGGCGACGCGGAGTGCCTCGCCGACGAGTTGCGCCGGCTCGACCCTGACGAGGTCTACCACGACGCCCTCACCGTCGGACTTCCCGCGGTGAGCACCACTCGGCGCTCCGCGAGCGACGCCATGGCGGCCGGCCTGGCGCCGTCGATCACCGAGGCCGAACGCACCGAAGCGCGGTTGCGTCGGGCGGCCAGTGCCACCGCGAGCGTCGCGATGGTGGAGAAGATGCCGATGCCGGAACAGTCCGATGACCCCGCTGTCGTCAAGAGGGCCGCTGCGACGAAGCTGGCGGAGGTCGAGAAGGAGAGCACATGAACGAGTCCACGGTGGTCGTGCACCCCACCCGGCAGTCGCTGTCCGATTCTGCGGCAGCCCGGTTGGCCCTTGCTGTCCTTGACGCCCAGTCGGCCCGGGGAAGCGCCCACATCTCGATGACCGGCGGGTCGATGGGCTCGGAAATCATCTCCTCGCTCGTGCGATCCCCCTCCAGTGCCGCCGTCGACTGGTCGGCGGTGCACGTCTGGTGGGGTGACGAGCGCTACCTCCCCGCAGGGGACCCCGACCGCAACGACACCCAGAACGACGACGCTGGCCTCTCCGATCTCGGGCTCGACCAGGCCAAGGTGCACCGGGTCGCGGGGCCGGACAGCACGAGCGACGCAGAGGAGAGCGCCGCTGACTACGCGACGACGCTGCGTGCGGTCGGCGGTGAGCTGTTCGACGTCATGGTCCTCGGGGTCGGTCCCGACGGGCACGTCGCCTCGCTCTTCCCGCACCACCCCGCCGCAGGCACCACGGGTGTGCCCACGGTCGCCGTGCACGACTCCCCCAAGCCGCCACCGGACCGGGTGTCGCTCACCCGGGAGTGCCTGGAGCGTTCCCGCCAGGTGTGGTTCCTCGTCAGCGGGGCCGACAAGGCCGATGCAGTGCGCCGAGGCGTCACCGGTGCACCGTTCGAGACCACCCCAGCCGCTCACGTGCACGGCACCCGGGCCA
>JBDTDY010000384.1:0-2677 GCA_039922835.1 Ornithinibacter sp. | reverse complement strand
CAAATACACTCCCGGTATGCCGTCCACCCGCCCGGTCCCCTCGGCCGCCACCCGACGCCGGGTCGCCCGGGCCGCCGGAGACCTCGGGGCCGCCGCCGTGCGCCAGATGGAGACCGACCACGAGTGGTTCCGCGCGCTCTCGGCCGAGGACCGGTCCTGGGTGGGCCTGGTCGCGCAGGCCGGCATCACCTCCTTCCTCGACTGGTTCGGCGGTGACCACACCAGCCCGGCCGTGACCGCGGACGTCTTCGGCACCGCCCCGCGCGAGCTCACCCGCTCGATCTCGCTCGCCCAGACGCTCGGGCTGATCCGCACCGTCATCGCGGTGGTCGAGCGCGACATCGTCCACCTGGCAGCTCCCGGCGAGGAGGACATCACCCGCGAAGCCGTGCTGCGCTACAGCCGTGAGGTGGCCTTCTCCGCCGCTGAGGTCTATGCGGAGGCAGCCGAGGCACGAGGCGCGTGGGACGCGCGCCTGGAGTCCCTCGTCGTCGACGCCGTGATCCGGGGGGAGGCCGATGAGTCCATGCAGTCGCGGGCCGCTGCGCTGGGCTGGGGCTCGGTCACCGGTGTCGTGGTCGTGGTGGGGTCGACCCCACGGGGCGGCACGGGGCCGGTGCTCGGTGAGCTGCACCGCTCGGCTCGCCGACTGGGGCTGGAGCTGCTCGTGGCCATCCACGGACCCCGGATCATCTGCATCGGCGGAAGCGTCACGGACCCCCTCGAGCTCGCGGCAGCCCTGGACCGCCACCTCGGAGACGGCCCGCTGGTCATCGGACCGATGGTCCCCCACTTGTTCGCCGCCGGTCGCAGCGCGCGTGCCGCGATCTCCGGGCACAGTGCCGCACCGGCCTGGCCGGGGGCGCCGAGACCCGTCCGCGCCGACGACCTCCTCGCCGAGCGGGCGCTCCTCGGGGACCTTCCCGCTCGCGGCGCCCTCGTCGCACGGATCATCCGCCCGCTCCAGGACAGCGCGGGGGGCACGCTGCTGGAGACAGCGCAGGCGTTCCTCGACGGCGGCCGCGGTGTGGAGGCGACGGCACGAACGCTGATCGTCCACCCCAACACGGTGCGCTACCGGCTGGCGGGCATCGCGAAGACCACGGGCTACGACCTCGGGGACCCACACGACGCCCAGACCGTCCGCACGGCCCTCGCGATCCATCGCTTCGGGCCTGTGTCACGTGCCACACCCCGCACCTGAGTCGTGCCCGATTTGTGGGAACCCTCCAAAACGATGGCCTGAGGTTCGTCTCACCTCATCGCGAGATCACCGGCCGCTCGGCGCCACGCTGGGAGCGTGATCGTCATCGTCTGCCCGGGCCAGGGTTCCCAGACCCCCGGCTTCCTCGCTCCGTGGCTCGAGCTTCCCGGCATGAGCGAGCACCTCGGCGCGCTCTCGGACGCGGCGAAGGTCGACCTCGTCGCGCACGGCACCACCTCGAGCGAGGAGACGATCAAGGACACCGCGATCGCGCAGCCGCTCCTCGTCGGCGCCGGGCTCCTCGCGCTCCGCGCCCTCAGCGGCGGCACGAGTGCGCTCGAGGCGCTGCCCGAGACGGGAGTCATCGCGGGCCACTCGGTCGGCGAGATCACCGCGGCGGCGGCGGCCGGCGTGTTCTCCGAGTCCGACGTGATGCGCTTCGTGGCACGCCGTGGCCGCGCCATGGCCGCGGCCAGCGCCGCAATTCCCACCGGGATGAGCGCAGTCCTGGGCGGCGACCCGGATGTCGTGCTCGCCACCATCGGTCGACACCTCCTCACGCCGGCGAACGTCAACGGCGCCGGGCAGGTCGTGGCAGCGGGCTCCCTTCCCGCGCTGGCCGAGCTGAGTGAGGACCCGCCGGCACGCGCACGGGTGATCCCGCTCAAGGTGGCCGGTGCGTTCCACACCCACTACATGCAGTCGGCGGTCGAGGAGCTGCGCGCCGCGACCGCCAACCAGGACGTCTCCGACCCGGGGATGACCTTGGTCTCGAACCGGGACGGCAAGGTCGTCACCGAAGGCCGTGAGGTGCTGAACCGGCTCGTGGCGCAGGTGTCCAACCCGGTGCGGTGGGACCTGTGCATGGAGCGCTTCTCCATCCTCGGCGTGACCGCGATGATCGAGCTGCCACCGGCAGGCACCCTCATCGGCCTCGCCAAGCGGGCCATGAAGGGGATCGACCTCCTCGCCGTCAAGACACCGGACGACCTCGACGCCGCCCGCGCCCTCATCAAGGAGCACTCTGCATGATCACGACCAAGGGTTTCGCCTCGTCCCTGCGCGACTCGGCTCCGGCGCAGCACTCCCGGATGATGGGCATCGGTGGCTACCGCCCGCGACGGGTCGTCCCCAACTCCGAGCTCGTCGAGCGCATCGAGTCCTCCGACGAGTGGATCCGGGAGCGCTCCGGCATCATCGAGCGGCGGTTCGCGGGCGAGGGCGAGTCGGTCATCGACATGTCCGTCTTTGCGGCCACTCCCGCGCTGGAGATGGCCGGGATCTCCGCACAGGAGCTCGACGTCGTCATCGTCGCCACCATCTCCTGGCCGTACCAGACGCCCGGCGCCGCACCGATGCTGGCGGAGCGGCTCGGCAGCAAGGCCGCAGCCTTCGACATCTCCGCGGCGTGCGCGGACGCAGCGTTCCTCGTCTTCCCGGATTGGATTGGAAATTTTCATGCCCGCGTCGATC
>JBDTDY010000383.1:0-6289 GCA_039922835.1 Ornithinibacter sp. | reverse complement strand
AGGCGGCCCGCCGCTCCTGCGTCGGCGCCGGACCCACGAGGACCAGTTCGGGAGGGTGGGCGGGGGCCACCCGGAGAACGTCTTCGGGAACCTGCGCATCACTGCGCGCGAGAAGGACGACGGCATCCGCCTGGCGCATGCACACGTCCCGCCACCCCGGGGTCTCGTCGTCCTGTGGGAACGAGGCCCACAGCACGACACGGTCATACTGGCGTTCGGCCCTGGCCAGACCCTCCGGCTCGAGCACCCCTGGCGCACCGACCGATCCATGCACCCTCATCCGGCCCACGAGGCTGTCGGCGACCGCCCCGGCGTCAACACCCTCGTGCAGGGCCACGACCGAGACGACGCCGGGGCGCTCGGGCGGCGGGGGGCCGACCGGCCCGGCCGCGGTGCGAAGCCGCTCGGCCACCTGGGTGAGAACCACGCGCGCGGCATCCGGGTCCGTGCGGAGCATCGAGTCGAAAGCCTCACGGGGCAGCTCGAGCACGCTCGAGTCGCGACGAGCACGCACCTCGGCCGAACGTCGCTCCCCCGTGAGCAGGGCGATCTCCCCGATGACCTCTCCCGCCCCCAGTTCACGCACGATCCGACCCCCGACAGAGACCTCGAGGCGCCCCCGACGCACGACGTAGGCGGAGCCCGGCGGGTCCCCCTCGCGGATGAGCGCCGTGCCCGCAGAGACATCCACGAGGTGGGCTGCGCGTTCGAGGCGCTGGCGTGCGTCCTCGGGCAGCGCCATGAACAACGGCACGTCGGAGAGGTCCGTGGGGTCGGCGGAGGGCGGCTGGGCGCTCTTCAACCAGGACTGCGGTGGCGACGGGGGCCGCACGGTTGCCGGGTGCCCGTCGTCCTCGGACTCCTCGTCCGCCCTGCGGAGGTGACCGAGCGGGAGCGCCACCAGCGCCACGACGAGGAAGGCCACGATCGAGAGCATCCAGCCGTCGCGGAAGACCGCGACCGCGGTGGCCGGCGTGGGCTCACCGAGGATGACGACGAGCGAGGCGATGCCGAGCACTCCACCGAGTTGGCGGGCACTGGAGGAGACCGCGGATGCCGTGGCGTAACGACCACCCGGCACGGCCGCCAAGCTCGCGCTGCCCAGCAGCGGGAGCGTGGCGCCGACCCCGATACCGCTGAGCACCTGCCCCGGGAGCCACTGCGCCCAGAAGGCCGGCTCGAGCCCGACCCGCTGGTGGTACCAGAGGTAGGCTCCGGCCCACACGAGCGCGCCCGGCACGACGAAGATGCGATAGCCGAAACGCTCCGCGAGTGGGCCCAGACGAGCGGCGACGACAGCGGCGACGAGCGCGCCCGGCACGAGCGCGAGCCCCGCGGTGAGCACGGGGTAGCCCCACACGTAGGTGAGCCACAGGATGTTCGTGAGGAGGTAGGAGTAGAAGCCGAACCCGGCGACGACGGTGGCCAGTGACCCGATGACGAAGGGGCGCAAACGCATGAGGGCGGGGTCCAGGAGCGGAGTGCGGCTCCGGCGCGAGCTGAGCCAGAAGAGCCCCAGCATCACGGCGCTGCCCACGAAGCAGCCGATCACCGCGGCACTGGTCCACCCCCAGTCGCTCCCCTTGACGATGCCCAGGTTGAGCACGGCGAGGAACGCGACCATCAAGGCTGCGCCGAAGAGGTCGGGCAGGCGCCGTCTGCCGGGGGCGCGGCTCTCGACGAGCTGGCTGCGGGCGGACCACAGGGCTGCGATGCCGAAGGGCAGGTTGACGAGGAACGCCCAGCGCCACGTTCCGATCTCGACCATGGCTCCGCCGATGGGCGGGCCGAGCCCGGCGGCCAGCGCGGCCGAAGCCCCCCAGAGCCCGATGGCGTGGGCCCGTCTCTCGGCTGGGAAGGCGGCGATGACCAGGGCCAACGACGCTGGCACGAGCATGGCGGCCCCGAGTGCCTGAATCACGCGCGCGGCGACGAGGAGCTCCACGTTCGGGGCCAGACCACAGAGCACTGATGCGACGGTGAACACCAGCACGCCGGACACGAAGGAACGGCGGCGACCCACGAGGTCGGTGAGCCTGCCGAAGACGATGAGGAAGGCCGCAAACACGATGTTGTAGGCATTGAGGACCCACGACAGGCCACCGATCGTGGTCTGCGGGAAGGACTCTCGGATCGAGGGGAAGGCGACGTTCACGATGGTCGCGTCGAGGAATGCGAGGAAGGCGCCAAAACTTGCCACGAGGAGCACTCGGGAAGGAGCCACGCGAGCCGAGACCGTCGTTGCCACCCAGAGTCCTCCGTCACTGCGGCTCGGAGAACACCGCCCACCGAACGTAGCGCTTCGCGAACGCCAAGAAAAGGGGGCGGCGGGGGGAGGGTCGGAGAAGGTCTGGGACCCCCCGCGCGGGGACTGCGCCGATGGCTGCCGACATCCGGCCCGTGAGGACAACGGCACCAGACGGCGCGATCGTGGCGTCAGTGCGCGACGATGACCACCCGCCCTGCGTGGTCCACCACGCGCCGACTCACCGAGCCGAGGAGCAGCCCGACGAAGCCACCATGACCGCGGCTGCCGACGACGACCACGTCGGCGCCGACCTCGTGTGCCACCTCGATGATGGCGTCCGCAGGGTTGCCGTGACGCACCACGACGTCCACTGCGACACCGGGGTTCCTGGCGGCGACAGGCGCGATCACTGCGTCGGCCACTGCCCTGCAGTCGGCCTCGATCTCCGGGACCTCCTTGGCGAAGGACTCGGTGACGACCATGCCGAGCACCACCTCGGTGCTCCACCCCATCACGCACGTCACAGCAGCCCCACTCGCAGCGGCGATCTCGAACGCGGTCTCTATCGCCACGACACTTCCCGCGCTGCCGTCCACCCCGACGACCACGTGCGACGGCGCCGCGACAGCGGTGCCGTCCGGCACCACGACGACGGGACAGCGGGCGTGCGCGACGACCGGCACGGCGACCGAGCCCAGCAGCATCCTCTCGAGGTGGGCCGCGCGCGAGCCGCCGATGACCAGGCGCAGTGCGTCGGTGCTGAGCTCCCTCAACGACCCACCGGGCGGGCCCCACGGCACACTGGTGTGCACGACGAGGTCGGGGTGGCGAGCATGGGCGACCTCACCCGCGGCCGCGAGAATGGTCTCGGCCCCGCGCTCGAGGTCCTCGGCGAGGTTCGGTGCCCCGGCCATCAGCGCCGGATAGGGCGTGAACTGCATGCCGGGGTCGATGACGTGGACGAGCCTCAGGTCCGCGCCCAACCGCACCGCCTCGTCAGCCGCCCATTGCACGACGCACGTGTCGGTGTCCGACCCGTGCACTCCCGCGAGCACCTCCGCGGGACGGTCGTCGTGCGCCGCATGCTCGCCAGCCGCTTCTTCGGCGTTCCAGTGGGTCATCCCAACCACTTCCTTCTCATCCGGCCCCGGTCCCGCCGAGGTCACTTCACGACGGCGACCACTGATTGCGCGCCTTCGAGGACACGCTTGGCCACCGAGCCGAGGAGCAGTCCCCGGAAACCTCCGAAGCCGCGGCTCCCCACCACCACGAGGTCGGCGTCCACCTCGGCCGCGGCCTCCAGCACCGCGCGCGACGGTTCGGCGTGTCGCACGTCGATGGACACCTGCACCCCCGGATGCCGGGAGGTCGCCAGCTCGAGCGACCGCTGCGCCACACCTGTGTACCGGTGTTGCACCGTCATCCACGCGTCGGTGCCCTCCTCGGTGACGACCGTGCCGTCGACCACCTCGACACTCCAGCCCACGACGCAGCGCACCTCGGCGCATGCCCCGTCAGCGACGGAGAGCGCGAGGTCGGCGGCACGGTGGCTGGGAGGGCTTCCGTCGACGCCCACCACGACGTGCCTCGGCGCTCGCACCTCCGTCCCCGTGGGAACGACGACGACGGGGGCGCGTCCGTGGTGGACACAGGCGAGCGCGACCGAGCCCAGCACCGCCCTCTCGATCCGGCCGCGGGGCCTCGAGCCGACGACGAGAAGCTTCGCCTTCGCGGCGTGGGCGACGAGAACGCCTGCGGGAGAGCCCCACTGCACCTGTGTGCTCAAGACGACACCGGGCTTGCGGTTCGTCGCGCGAGTCGTGGCGCGATCCACCACCCCCCGCCCCACCTCGTCGAGCCGCGCAGCCAGGCTGGGTGCCTCACCGAGGAGCATGTCGTGGGCGGTGAACTGCATCCCCGTGTCGAGGACGTGCACCAGGTGGAGGGAGGCGCCTGCTCGATCGCACTCATCGACGGCCCAGTCCACGACCGCCTCGTCGGCGTCGGTGCCGTCGAGTGCGGCTACCACTCGGAGGGTCTCGGGTCGCTGCTCGGCCGGGTGGGCCGTCTGCTCGGTGGCCATGGCTCCATCGTCTCGGGAACCCGCGACGAGCGCAGTCACCTGGGTCACACTCACGACCTCTGTGGGTATGAGGTGCGCCTCATGAGCGCCTCTCCGCGCAGGACCGGATGCCGGATCCCAGCCAACGTCCGGCAGGGTGGACACCAAGACCTGTCGGACGTCCTGCCGACCCGCGTCCTGCGCGATCCCGTCGACACGGCATCGTCGTCCTCCGGTGGAAGATGGTGTCGTGGCCGACAACGAGCAGACCCCGACCCTCGCAGAGCGGGCCCGCGCCGCGACCCCGCACGTGACGCGCTGGCTCACGGGCAGGGCGCCGTCGACGCCGGAGCACGAGCTGCGCGACCTCGCCGACGTGCTGGCCGGCGCCGGTGAGGAGGTCACCCGCTGGGACCGCTACGGAGAGCACGGTCCTGTCGCCGTGCTCGAGGCGCGCCTGGCAGAGCTGCTCGCCAAGCCGGCCGTCGCGATGTTCCCGAGCGGCATCATGGCCCAGCAGTCGATGCTGCGGGTCTGGTGCGACTCCACCGGCTCGCGGCGCGTCGCCATCCCAAGCCTGTCGCACCTGCTCCGGAGTGAGGCAGATGGCCCTCGGCTGGTGCACGGCTTCGAGTTCGACCTGCTCACCGATGGTCCGCGGGTGCCGCTCGCGGCCGACCTCACCGGCATCCCCGGTCGTCTCGGCGCAGCCCTGCTCGAGCTGCCACTGCGCGATGCGGGGTTCCTTCTCCCCTCGTGGGAGGAGCTCGTCGCGTTCAGTGGGGCCTGCCGCGCGCGCGGCGTGCCGTTGCACCTCGACGGTGCACGCCTGTGGGAGTCCGCGCCGCACCTCGATCACTCCGTCGCCGAAGTTGCTGGGCTCGCCGACAGCGTCTACGTGTCGTTCTACAAGGGGCTCGGCGGCATCGCGGGCGCGGCGGTCGCCGGCCCCGACGAGCAGGTGGCCGAGGTGCGCACCTGGCGCACGCGGATGGGCGGCACGCTGTTCAGCCTCATGCCGTATGCCGTGGCCGCCCTGCGTGGGCTCGATACCGAACTGCCCCGGATGGCCGAGTACCACGAGCGCGCAGTGGCGCTCTCGCAGCACATGGAGACACACGGCATCCGAGTCAGTCCTTCACCGCCGCAGTGCAACTCGTTCCGAATCCACGTCGAGCGTGAAGCCGACGACCTCGAGGAACGGCGGGTCAGCGCCATGGAGGGCGAGCGCCTTGCGCTGACGTCGAGGTGGTCAACCTCGGACGTGCCCGGGTGGTCCTGGGCAGAGCTGGTCGTCGGCCACAGCACGACGGAGTGGGGCGACGACGAGGCGGTCGAGACCCTGCTGCGCGTGTTCGTCCGGTGAGTGCCGCGCCGACGAGCTGAGCCGTCGCAGCCGCGACCGGGCGCTGAACGACACCCAGGGCTCGGTGGACTGGCTCCCGAGCATCGAGAGTGGCAGCCCAGATGTCGCAGAGGATCTGGCAGAAGGTCCCGCTGATGGCCCCCGAGCTGACACGGACGCGACCCGCGAACCCCGCCGGGTCGCCGATGTCAATGGCCCAGAAGAGCCATTCCACGCTCTGTCCCTCCCGCAGTAGCCTGCCCGAAAGGCTGGCGGCCCACTTCCGGAAGGCTTCGATGACGACGCCCTCACCTCGCAGCGCAACTCCACCCAGAGCTACGGCCTCTTCGTCAGCCTCGGCATGAAGGCCGGCGTGCCCAGCCCCGGTGTCGCATGTCGGGGGAATGTCTCCTTCGAGGGGTGACCCAGCCCGAGCACGCCGCAACCGCCTAGACGTTGAAGCGGAACTCCACGACGTCGCCGTCGGCCATGACGTACTCCTTGCCTTCGATGCGCACCCGGCCGGCAGCCTTGGCCGCGGCCATCGACCCGTGCTCGTCGAGGTCGCTGAAGGAGACCACCTCGGCCTTGATGAACCCGCGCTGGAAGTCGGTGTGGATGACACCCGCGGCCT
>JBDTDY010000382.1:0-4876 GCA_039922835.1 Ornithinibacter sp. | reverse complement strand
ACCGACGTCGAGAAGGAGTCGTAGGGGTGGTGCAGCAGCACGTCCTGCTTGCGGATCGACGCGAAGATGTCACGCGCCTTCGCGCTCTCGGTCGGGGCGAGGTCGGCGTTGGTACGGGCGACGAAGGGCTCGAAGTGCAGTTGGGATCGCTCGAGGTCGGCGATCAGGTTCAGGGCGCGCAGGTCGAGCGGGGCCGGCAGGCGGTAGACCTCGGATGAGGCGACCCCGAGCTCGCGCACGATCAGGTCGAGCACGTGGTCGTCGATCGCCTCCTCGACCTCGAGCCGGACCGGCGGCCCGAACCGGCGACGGGTCAGCTCACGCTCCAGCGCGGTGAGGAGGTTCTCGTTGTCGTCCTCCTCGACCTCCAGGTCCTCGTTGCGGGTGACCCTGAAGGTGAAGTGTTCGCGCACCTCCATGCCCGGGAAGAGCTGGTCGAGGTGGGCCGAGATGACGTCTTCCAACGGCACGAAGCGGGTGTCGAACATGTCGGCGAGCGGTGACTCCGCCGTGCCCGTCTCCACCCGGATCAACCGGGGCAGCACCGGCGGCACCTTGACGCGGGCGAAGTGTTCCTTACCGGTGCGCGGGTTGACGAGGATCACGGCGAGGTTGAGCGACAACCCCGAGATGTAGGGGAACGGGTGGGCGGGGTCGACCGCCAGCGGGGTGAGCACCGGAAACAGTCGGTCGGTGAACACGCCCGCGAGGGTCGAGCGCTCGTCATCGGAGAGCTCGTCCCAGCGCACGATCGTGATGCCCTCGTGCTCCAGCGCGGGGCGGACCTGCTGGCTGTAGACCCGAGCGTGCATCGACATGAGCTCGTGGCCGACGAGGGAGATCTGCACCAGCACCTCCCGCGGCTCCAGGCCGGAGGCGGAGCGCACCGCGATGCCGGTCGCGATGCGCCGCTTGAGCCCCGCGACCCGGACCATGAAGAACTCGTCGAGGTTGGAGGCGAAGATCGCGAGGTAGCGGGCGCGCTCCAGGAGCGGGACGTTCTCGTCGCCGGCGAGCTGGAGGACCCGTTCGTTGAACTGGAGCCAGGAGATCTCCCGATCCAGGAAGCGCTCCTCGGGAAGTACGTCCTCCTCGGGCTCGGCGCTCGCAGCGCCTGTGGACCGCACGAACCGGCCGTTGGAGGCGCGCGCCGGGTGGGAGCGCGTCTCACTCGCCGACGCGCTCGCGATGGAGACCTCACTGACGATCCCGGTTTCGCTGACGAGCCCGGTCTCGGTGGGGGCTTCGGGTGCGGGCTCGCTCGTGTGGTCGGTCGCTGGGGCCGCCTCGTCACCATCGATGGAGGTGTCCGGGCTCGTCGACGTCGTCATGGGGTTCATCGTGGCATCTGCACGTGAACGGGAGAAGGAGGGATGGGTCCGCGCAGCCGCGCGCCGGCGAGGCTGACCGTGCGCGCGGCAAGGACGTCGAGGGAGTCGATGACGTCAGGGTCCTCGATCGCGAGGTCGGATCGCAGGACGGACAGCTCGGTGCACGCGAGCAGGACGGCCTGCGCCCCCTTGGCGCGAAGGTGTGTGATGGCTGCGTCGAAGCGGTCGCGCCCGACCGGCACGCCGGCCTTGACCCCGTCGTAGATCATCGACATGACGTCTTTCTGGGTCACGTCGTCCGGGGCGAGCGCCGTGAGGCCCGCGGCCTCGGCAGCGCGGTGGTAGGTCTGGGCGAGCAGCGTCCCGTCCGTCGCGAGGATGCCCACGGTCCGCAGGCCGGGGACCGCGTCGCGAGCGGCAGCGACCGACTCGGCGACGAGGTCGATGACCGGGATCTCGACGGCCGACTGGATCTCGTCGTAGAACGCCGCTGCCGTGTTGCAGGGCAGCGCGATGAACTTCGCACCGGAGCGCTCGAGCTGGCGGGCGTCTTCCGCCATCACCGGGCCCGGGCTCTCATCGGAGTCCCCCACGAGGTATGCCGTGCGGTCCGGGATGCTGGCGTGGTTCCACACGAGCATGTCGACGTGGTCCTGGTCGCGGGACGCGTCGGTCATCGCGAGGACGCGACTCATGAAGTAGACGGTCGCCATCGGACCGACCCCACCGAGGATGCCGACCGGTTCGTTGCGCACCTGCTCAGTCTAGTCCGGGCGACCGTTCGGCCCGGCGGGCTCGAAGAGGCGGGCCGATATACTCGCTGCGACCTGAGACCCCCTCGGACCAAGGAGCTTTGTGGCACTGGCCGCCCTTCATCTCACCGATCGCGAGCACGACGACTTCGTCCGGGACCACCCGGTCGGGCACCTCATGCAGACGACACCGTGGGGCAAGGAGAAGGAGCACACCGGCTGGTCGTGGCGCACCGTCGCCGTCGGTCGCACCCTGGCGCAGGGGCGCGAGATCACCGGGGTCGCGTTGATCCTGTTCCGGCGAACCCCGGTGCTTCCGATGGCCCTCGCCTACTGCCCTCGAGGGTTCGTCGTCGACTGGTCCGACGACGAGAGCGTCGATGCGCTGCTCGCGGAGGCGGTCCGGGTCTCGAAGGAGAACAGGGGGGTCCTGCTGCGCATCGACCCGGCAGTGCGGATCGACGACCCGGACATCCGGCCGGCGCTGGAGTCGCGTGGCTTCACCCGCACCGACCCCGGCGAGGACGCCGCCAAGGTGCTGGCGCAGCCGGCGCTGCGGATGGTCACCGACATCTCCGATGTCGAGGCGTTGCACCAGAGCTTGTCGCAGGGCACCCGCCAGTCGATTCGCAAGGCCGAGAAGTCGGGCCTGAGGTATGAGTCGGCGGGTCGCGACGGCATACCGGCGTTCTACGAACTCATGAAGGTGACGGGCGAGCGCGACGGGTTCGGGATCCGCAGCATGGAGTACTTCACGACGCTCCATGACGTCCTCTCGCCGACAGACGACATCGTCGTGTCGCTCGTCAAGCTCGACCACGGGGCCGCCCTCGACGCTGCCCGGGCGTCGATCGAGGACTCTCGCGCGCAGGTCGACAAGGCCCGGGCCAAGCGCGAGAAGTACCCATCGGAGAAGACCGACCGACAGATCGAGGGCCTCGAGGCGAGCATCGCCAAGAACGAGGGCCTGATCGAGTCGTTGGCCGCCGCGAAGGAGGCGCACCCCGACGGTCAGTACCTCGCCGGTTCGATCTTCGCCACGTGTGGCACGCGCGGAAGCTACCTGTATGCCGCGTCGTCGGACGAGCACCGCAACCTGCGCCCCAACTACCTGATGGTCTGGAGGATCATGCAGGCAGCGGCCGCCAGGGGCGTGACGTCCTTCGACTTCGGCGGCATCGACGCGTCCGATGGCCTCGAGGAGTTCAAGCGTCAGTGGAACCCCGAACGACGTGAGTATGCCGGTGAGTTCACCACGCAGCTCCGTCCGCTCGCGGGTCGGCTCATCGACCTCCTCGTCCGCGTCTACAAGCGCCGTTGAGGAGCGGGCTCTCGTGACCGAGAAGCGCTACGAGTCCATCGCGGACCAGCCGTTCGTGCCGGTGATCGTCGGCGCGCACGTGGGTGGCTACTCCCTGGTGCGGGCATTCCACGAGGCCTACGGCGTGCGCTCGCTCGTCGTCACGGGCGCCGCGTCGTGGGTCGTCGAGAACTCAGCGATCCTCGAGGTCGTCCACTGCCCGGACGCGCACGACCCCGAGGTGCTCGCGGCGACTCTTCAGGGCCAGCCGTTCTCGGGGCTGGCTGCCCCGAAGATCCTGCTCGCCACGTCGGACGCGCTCGTCGACGTCATCGACACGATGCGCCACAGGCTCGATGACACGTTCCGGGTGCCCTACGTCGGCGCGGGCCCGTTGGCGATCGCGACCCGCAAGCACACGTTCGCGGAGGTCGCGCGGAAAGCAGGAGTGACGATCCCGGCGACCGTCATCATCGACATGGACCACGCGGCGCACGCCGAGGGTCTCCCCGAGGTGGGATACCCGATGATCCTCAAGCCGACGGCACCGGCAGCGTGGAACGCAGTCAGCTTCGAGGGTCAGGCCAAGGTCCACGAGGTGAGCTCGGTGGCCGAGCTACGCGATCTCCTCGAGCGCATCCACGCGTCGGGCTATCGCGCCAAGCTCGTGCTCCAGGACAAGATCCCCGGTGACGACACCGGAATGCGAATCCTGACGTGCTACTGCGACAAGCAGTCACGCGTGCGATTCGCCTCCTATGGCCGCACGCTCATCGAAGAGCACGCGCCGGGCCTGCTCGGTGTGCCGGCCGCGATCCTCACCGGCCGGGACCGCGCGATCGTCGACGAGGCCGTGCGCCTGCTGACCGAGCTCAAGTGGGTCGGTTACGCCAACTTCGACCTGAAGTACGACCCGCGTGACGGTCAGTCGAAGTTCTTCGAGCTCAACCCGCGGCTGGGGCGCTCCAACTACTACGTCACCGGGACGGGGTTCAACCCGGTCACCTGGTACGTCGATGAATACATCCACGACAACCTGCCCGAGGAGTTCGACCTCCTCGAGGCCGACACCGAGACCGTCTACTCCGTCGTCCCCATCCGCACCATCAGGTGGGCGCTGGCCCGGCATCCGGAGTTGTGGGCGCAGGTTCGCCGGGTCATCAAGGCCGGCGGTCTTCGCAACCCGCTGCACTACAAGGTCGAGCGGGACCCGCGGCGCTGGGCCAGGATCCTCGCAGCGGGTGTCAGCTATGACCGCAAGTTCCACCGCTACTACGACCCGGATGCCGCGTTCCACCCCGGCGGCGAGCCCGCCAACTCCGACCTCCCCCGCTGACCCGCTCGACATAGTGCTCCAGAGCCACCCGGAGGCGCCAAGAATCGCTCGGATCTGGTGGGTGTCGGGCAAGAAGTCGAGGGGGTGCTCAGATGGGGAGGCGTCGTAGGACCGGCGCGAGCATGTCGTCGACCTCGCGGATCCGCATGAGCTTGGC
>JBDTDY010000381.1:0-4529 GCA_039922835.1 Ornithinibacter sp. | reverse complement strand
CGGCGTTCGGCGTGGCGGGGGACGATCAGGAGTCGACAGTCGATTCCTTCGGCACGGGCTCGCTGGAAGAAGCGGAGGAGAATTCTTTCTTCGCCGGCCCAGGTGGAGGAGCCGAGGATCAGGAGGGGGCGGTCCCGTTCGGGCTCGGCGAGACCGAGTCGCTGGGTGAGCTGCGCGTTGGGCAGGGTCTCGAGGTAGACCTTCAGGGCGTCGTCCTTGGAGAAGTACTCCACGCCGGACTTGGTGACGGGCAGGAAGCCCTCCTTCTCGATGAAGGTGTTGACCTGGTCCGGGGAGTAGTAGAGGTCGTAGAACGCCTTGACCGCCTTCTCGTTGCCCGTCTTCTTGAAGGCCATGAGGTAGTCGGTGACACCGAACGTGTTGGAGGCGCCGCCGTCCTTGGCGGGGAACGGGGCCACGGCGTACTTGACCTTGGCGTCCGCGTCGAGCGCGGCGGCGAGCGGCGAGAAGCCGACGACCATGCCCGCCTTGCCACCCTTGAACAGGTCGAACGCGTCGGCGCGGTTGGTCTTGGCCGGGTTGTTCTGCGTCAGGCCCTCGTCTGCGAGCTTGCGCATGAAGGTCAGTGCCTCGGTGTTCTCCGGGGAGTTGATCGTCCAGTCCTTGCCGTTCTTCCAGGACCCGCCGTTGTTGAACAGCCACATGGAGAACTCGCCCTGCGACTCCTCCGGGCCGAGCGGCATCGCGTAGCCCACGTCGCCACCGGCGGTGATCTTCTTGGCGTCGGCCTCCAGCTCGGCCCAGGTCTTGGGCGGACCGTCGATGCCGGCCTTGGCGAAGATGTCGGTGTTGTAGAAGAACGCACGCGCGCTGGAGAGGTCGGGGAAGCCGTAGAACTTGCCGTCGTAGGTGCCGTACTTGACGAAGGTGTCCAGGATGTCGCTCTTGACCTCGGGGGACAGCACGTCCTCGGCCGAGTAGAGCAGGTCGTCCTTGGCGTAGCTCGCGTAGGTGTTGAGGTTGAGGATGTCCGGCGCCTGGTTGTTCTGGATCATCGTCGAGGACTGCTGGTCGATGTTGTCCCAGCTGACGACGTTGACCTCGAGGGTGTAGCCGGTCTTCTCCTTGTAGGTCTTCGCGAACGCGTCCCAGAAGGCCTTGGTGTTGTCCTTGGAGTACTCGGCCGCGACGAGCTTGATCGTCGTGGCGTCCTTCGCGCCGGATGCGCCGGTGTCGGTGCTGCCGGCCCCGGACCCGCCGCCGCAGGCGGTGAGGGTGAGTGCGGTGACCGCTCCCGCCCCGATCAGGAGGTGTCGTCGTGTCGAGCTCATGGTTCTCCTCGTTGAGATCTGCTGGAGGTCGCTCTGTCGCGACCGGGTGCCGGAGAACAATTTAGGGATGCTTCGGTGGAAAAGCAAGAGCAATCGTGATCGTTTTCATCACTTATCGGTCACAATCGGTCACAGCCGTCCGCACGTATCGCGCCACCGCACCCACACCGGTCTGCTCGCCGGGCGCGGGCGCCCCTGCTCAGACGCAGCGCACGTCCACGCCGCGGGTGCGGAGCTCGAGGACTTCGGCATGGTCCTCGGCGGCCGTGGTCACCAGCATGGAGACCTGGTCGACCCGACAGATGGACGCGAAGGAGTGCTGGCCGAGCTTGGCGCCCGCCGCGGCTACGACGACCTTGTCGGACCGCTCCACGATCGCCCGCACGATCGCGGCCTCGTCCTCGTGGCGACACATCGGGCCGGAGTCGACGGCGAAGGCGTTGACTCCCACGATGGCGACGTCGAACCACAGCTGCCCGACCACGATCGCCGCGAGCGGGCCGGTGACCTCGTAGGACTCGGGGCGGGCGACCCCGCCGAGGGAGACGCACTGCACGTGGGGTCGGAGCACGGCCTCACTGGCGATGTTCAGGGCATTGGTGACGAGCGTGATGTCGGAGGAGCCTCCGTCGGCCACCTGCTCCCGAGAGGTGATGGCGCGCGCCACGGCCGTCGTGGTCGTGCCCCCGTTGAGCGCGACGACCTGCCCCGGGACCACCAGTGCTGCGCACGCCTGCGCGATGCGCGCCAGCTCACCGTCGGCCTGGCTCGAGCGATAGCGGTACGGAAGCTCGTAGGCCACCTGGGCCGCCACGACACCGCCGTGGTTGCGCGTCACCAGCTGGCGTCGGGACAGCTCGGTGAAGTCGCGGCGCACGGTCGCCTCGGACACGTCGAGCTGGGCCGCCGCCTCGGCCACCGAGAGCCGACCCCTGGTCGCCAGGAGGTCGAGCACGGCCGACCACCTCGACGCACGGGTGTGGGCGCCGTCGCTCGCACTGGGTTCCATGGGGGGATGGTACATCCACACCCCTTGCGCGCTCGTGACTATTTGTGCATGATTAGCAATCTATTCACGCACAACCAATCATGGAGGTTCCTGATGTCGTCGAGCCATCTCGCCCGCGAGGTCGCGACCCAACCTGCTGACTGGGCCCGCGCCGCCGAGCGCGCCCACGACCTGGTCGACATCCTGCCGCAGGCGGGGGAGCGCGTGGCCACGATCGGCTGTGGCACCTCCTGGTTCATGGGTCAGGCCTACGCCTCGCTGCGCGAGTCGGCCGGCCAGGGGGTCACCGACGCCTGGTCTGCCAGCGACCACCGTCTCGCTCGGGGTTACGACCGGGCCATCGTGATCTGCCGCTCAGGCACCACGACCGAGGTCTGCTCCGTCATCGATGACCTTCGCTCCTCCGGCACGCCGTTCGTGAGCTTCGTCGCCACCCCCGGCACCCCGGTCGCCGACGGCAGCACCGACCTCGTGCTCATGGACGACGTCGACGAGCAGAGCGTGGTCCAGACCCGCTTCGCCACGACGACCCTGGCACTGCTGCGGGCGTCCCTCGGCGAGGACCTCTCCACCGCCATCGACCAGGCGAACGCAGTGCTCGCGGAGGACGAGGAGTCGGCTCTGGCTGGGCTGCTCGACGTGGACCAGGTGACCTTCCTCGGCGCCGGCTGGACCGTCGGCGTGGCGCACGAGGCCGCGCTGAAGCTGCGCGAGTCCGCGCAGTTCTGGGCGGAGTCCTACCCGGCCATGGAGTACCGCCACGGCCCGATCAGCATCGCGACCACCGGCAGGGCCGTGTGGGCCTTCGGTGAGGTGCCCGCCGAGCTCGAGCAGCAGGTCAAGGCCACCGGAGCGCACTGGGAGCACCGTGAGGCCGACGCCATGGCCGAGCTCGTCAGGTTGCACCGACTCTGCATGGCCCGCGCACGCATCGCCGGGCTCGACCCGGACGCACCTCGCCACCTGACCCGCTCCATCGTCCTCACCTGAGGCCTGGGTGGACCAGGACCTGGTCGTCGGCGTCGATGTCGGCGGCACCCGGATCAAGGCCGTCTCCCTGCGCGGCGAGGAGGTCCTCGATCGGCTCGCCGTGCCGTCCCCGGCCGACCTTGCGAGCCGGTTCGCCGAGGTCGTCGCGGAGGTGGTCGCGGCGCTGTGCGACACGCCGTCGCTACGGCCCAGGGCCGTCGGGGTGGTCGTCCCCGGGCTGGTCGACGACGCCTCGGGCCTCGCGATCTGGTCGGCCAACCTCGGGTGGCGAGACCTCGACGTCCCCAGCACCGTCTCCGCGCATCTGGGGATCCCCACCACCGGGGGGCACGACGTGCGGGCCGGGCTGGTCGCCGAGCACCGCTTCGGTGCCGCGGTCGGCGTCGACGACGTCTTGTTCGTGCCACTCGGCACCGGCCTCGCGTCCGCGCTGATGGTCGGCGGTCACGTGGTGAGCAGCACCCCCTGGACCGGCGAGCTCGGGCACGTGCTGGTGACACCCGGCGGTCCGACGTGCGGTTGCGGCCGCTCCGGCTGCCTCGAGGCCATCGCCAGCGCCGGCGCCATCGGTCGCCGCTGGCGCGAGGCCAGCGGTCAGGAGGGCGACGCGCAGGTGGTCGCCGAGCTCGTGCGAGCCGGCGACGCCGTGGCGCGCGTCGTGTGGACCGAGGCCGTCGACGCGCTCGCGATGGTGATCGCCCCGATCGTCGCGGCCGCCGGCACCCGCCGCATCGTCATCGGCGGAGGCCTGGTCAACGCCGGACCGGTGCTGCTCGACCCGCTCCGGGAGGCGCTGATGGGCAGACTTCCCGAGGGGGTCGAGCTCGACGTGGTGGCCGCGGTCCTCGGGGAGTGGGCCGGCGCGATCGGTGCGGCGACCCTGGCCCAGAGCCTGCCGACATGATCCTGTGCATCACGCCGAACCCCGCGTGGGACGTCACCTACCGCCTGCCTGAGCTGGTCCCGGATGCCGTGCACCACGTCCGCGAGGTTGCCGAGCGAGCCGGTGGCAAGGGTGTCAACGTCGCGTCGGTCGCCCACGGCGCCGGCCACGACGTGCTGGTGTGCGCGCCGGTGGGTGGTGCGCGCCGGGCAGAGTTCGGGGATGATCTGCGCGGCCGAGGCCTCTCTGTGGCTCTGGTCGGCAGCCCCGTTTCGACGAGGCAGTCCGTCGCGATCGTCACCGGGAGCGGTGTCACGATGCTCAACGAGCAGGGAGCGCCGCAGCCCGATGCCGT
>JBDTDY010000380.1:0-2577 GCA_039922835.1 Ornithinibacter sp. | reverse complement strand
ACTCCGCCACCGAGCGCCGCGGGGGCCAGGGCGGTGAGCCGGCCCAGGGAGTCGACGCGCTGCCCGAGGGCGAGGAGCAGGACTGCCACCACCCCTCCGAGGAGCAGTCCCATCACCCGCCAGCGCCTGGTGTGGCGGGCGATGGCGGCCGCGCCCAGGTGCTCGTCGGCTCCCACGGTGACGACGACTCGTCGCAACAGGGCCACGACGAGACCGATGAGCGCGATCGGTGTTGCAAGGACCAGGAACCTCATGACATCCCCCACTTGTATCGATTGATTGGTACAAGAGTGAGGATGTCGGACCGGGATGACTTGTGTCAAGTGCTTGTGACAAGCAGTGTGGCTCAGGCGTCATCCGAACGAAGTACCCACGTCGTTCGGCGGGCAGGCAGGGGACCGTCCGTGAAAGGATCCCGTGTGTGAGCAGCCCCTTGGACTGGATCCGCGACGCCGCGCAGACGCGCGAGGCTGCGGGGTTGACCCGACGGCTCTGCGTCACCAAGAGCGGCGACGGCCTCGACCTCGCCGGCAACGACTACCTCGGGCTGCGCACCCACCCCGCCGTCATCGCCGGGGCGGTCACCGCCACCGAGACCTATGGCACCGGCGCCGGGGCGTCGCGCCTGGTCACCGGCACCCTCGTCGTGCACGACGAGCTCGAGACCGCGCTGCGCGCCCTCACCGGGGCGCCCTCCGCACTGGTGCTCTCCAGCGGGTATGCCGCGAACCTCTCGGTGCTCACCACGCTCGCCGACGCGGGCACGCTCGTGGTCAGCGACGAGCACGCGCACGCCAGCCTGATCGACGGCTGCCGGCTCTCCCGCGCCGGGGTGTCGATCGCGCGACACAACGACGTCGACCACGTCGCGGAGCTGCTCTCCCGCCGTGACGTGCCCAGGGCGGTCGTCGTGGTCGAGTCGGTCTACTCGGTCCTGGGCGATGCTGCCCCGCTCGAGGACCTCATCGAGATGACCGCCGATGCCGGCGCGCTCCTCATCGTCGACGAGGCTCACGCCTTGGGCGTCACCGGGCCACGCGGCGGTGGGCTGGTCGCGCTGGCAGGGGCCGCCCAGGCCGAGCACGTGGTCGTGACCGGCACCTTGTCGAAGTCGCTCGCCTCGCAGGGGGGGGTGGTGCTGGCCTCGGCCGACGTGCGCGACCACCTCGTCAACACCGCCCGCCCGTTCATCTACGACACGGGTCTGGCCCCCGCAGCCGCCGGTGCGGCCCTGGCCGCCCTGGAGGTGCTGCGCGAGCACCCCGAGCTCCTCGAGCGACTGCACGCGAATGCCGCTCGGCTGGCACGTGCATGCGGGGTGCCAACCCCCGCCGGTGCAGTGATGTCCGTGGAGATGCCCGGCCCCCACGAGGCGGTCGCCGCCGTCGAGAAGGCGCGGGCGCACGGCATCCGGATCGGGTGCTTCCGGCCGCCCTCGACACCTGACGGGTCCTCACGGCTGCGGCTCACCGCACACGCCGACCACTCCGAGCACGAGCTCGACCACGCCAGCGCCGTGCTGGCTGCCGTCACCGCAACTCGTGGCTGACCCGCGCTCGCTCACCAAGGTCGTCCTCGTCACGGGGACGGGCACCGGCATCGGCAAGACGGTCGTCACCGCCGCACTGGCTGCCGTCGTCCGGGAGCGCGGCAGCAGTGTTGCAGTAGTGAAGCCGGCCCAGACCGGCCTTGAGCCAGGTGAGCCCGGCGACGTCGACGAGGTGCGCCGGCTCGTCGGCGACGACGTGGTGACCCACGAGCTCGTGCGGCTGCGCGACCCGCTCTCACCCGAGGCGGCGGCGCGCCGTGAGGGGGCCACCCTGCCGCCGGTCGGCCTGCACGCCAAGCGGATCGGTGAGATCGCGGCCGAGACGGAGGTCGTGTTCGTCGAGGGCGCCGGGGGCCTCCTCGTTCGGCTCGACCAGCGAGGTGGCACGCTGGCCGATATCGGTGCCGGACTGCGCTACAAGGGAATTGGGTGTGGCGTCGTGCTCGTCGCCAGCGCTGGCCTCGGCACCCTCAACACAGCTGCCCTCACCGCCGAGGCGCTGGCTTCCCGGTCGGTGCCGCTGCTCGGCGTGGTCATCGGGTCCTGGCCCGCGGAGCCCGGTCTGGCCGAGGAGAGCAACCTGATCGACCTGCCGCGCGTCACGGGTGCTCCGCTGTGGGGGCGCATCCCCGAGGGGGCCGGTGCGATGGGGCGCGCTGATTTCCTTGCCGGGGTGCCCGGTTGGTTCGACCACGACTGAGCACCGCCATGATGGGGGCATGACAGATCCCGACCGTCCCTACCGCGTCACCGTGGTCTGCTGGGGCAACATCTGCCGATCCCCGATGGGCGAGTTCCTGCTGCGTGAAGCCTTCGAGGAGGCCGGGCTCGACGACCGCGTGGTCGTAGACTCTGCGGGCACCTCTGCCGAGGAGCACGGCAATGGGGTGCACCCGCGCACTGTTGCGGTGCTCCAGCGCAACGGCCACGCCGACAAGGGGTGGGCGCAGCACCGGGCGAGGCGCTTCGAGACCTCGTGGTTCGACGACGCCGACCTCGTGCTGGCCGTCGACCACATCCACGTCGAC
>JBDTDY010000379.1:0-2821 GCA_039922835.1 Ornithinibacter sp. | reverse complement strand
ATAGCGGACCTGCTTGCTGCGGCCCCGCCGGTCCAGGTACACGCTCGGCGAGAGCTCGAAGGCGGGCTCACAGGTGAACCCGGTTTCCTCGGCGACCTCTCGGAGCGCGCAATCCTCGTCGGACTCCCCCACCTCACACTTTCCCTTCGGGAACGACCAGTCGTCATAGCGTGGGCGGTGCACCAACAGCACCTCGACGCGCCCGCCCTCCGCCTCACGCCACACGACGCCGCCACCGGCACGCACCTCGAACTCGGTCATCGAACGACACCCATAGCGCGCCGCGCCATCGGGCATGCCCGTCGAGCGCCCATCGTCGCGCCCCCTCCGGACGCGACGACCACCCGGGGCGTCATCGGAGCTCCTCGGGGCTCGGCCGGACAATGACTTGACGACCTTCGACGAGCTTCCCACCGACTCATTGTTCCGCGCGCGGCGCCGCTCATGACGGATCCTCCGACGGGAGCGCGTCGTCTAACTCGTGGCGGCGCGTCCGACCCCGGGCGACCTCTTGCAGGACCCGATGCGCGTCGACCGGTGACGGCTCCCCGGCAACGGGTTGACCGTCGACCGATTCCACGACCGGGACCTTGTGCCATTCGCCCGCGCCATCGAGCGTCCAGGCGAGCCGCTGGTCGGCTAGCACGACCTCGAAGATGCGTGTGAGCTGGTCCACACAGGTCGGATCGACGACGGGCACGAGGATCTCGACCCGCCGGTCGAGGTTTCTGGGCATCAGGTCGGCCGAGCCGATGTACGTCGCGGGAAGCCCGACACCGGCACCGTTCGCAAACCGGAAGATCCGCGAGTGCTCCAGGTAACGGCCGATCAACGACCGCACGCGGATTCGTTCGGACCGGCCCGGCACGCCGGGTCGCAAACAGCACGTTCCTCGCACGATCAGGTCGATCTCCACGCCGGCCTGGGATGCCTCGCAGAGCAGGTCGATGAACCGCGGGTCGACCAGGCTGTTCACCTTGAGGCAGATGGCTGCGGGCCGCCCGGCGCGGGCAGCCTCGATCTCCCGCTCGACGAGGGCCCGCAGGCCCTGGCGCAGCGTGTGGGGCGCCACGAGGATCTGCTGGTAGCCGACCTTGCGTGAGTACCCGGTGAGGAAGTTGAAGAGCTGGGTGAGGTCGGCGCCGATCTGCTCGTCGCACGTGAACAACCCGACGTCCTCGTAGTTCTTGGCGGTGGCGCCGTTGTAGTTGCCCGTGCCGATGTGGCAGTAGCGGCGCAGCGAACCACCTTCATCGCGCACGACCATCGTGGTCTTGCAGTGGGTCTTCAGACCGACGAGGCCGTAGGTGACGTGGACCCCGGCTTCTTCCAGTGCTCGGGCCCACTCGATGTTGTTCGCCTCATCGAAGCGCGCCTTCAGCTCCACCAACGCCGCGACCTGCTTGCCCTCCTCGGCCGCACGGATCAGCGACCGGACGATCGCGCTCCGACCGGAGGTCCGGTAGAGCGTGATCTTGATCGCCAGCACCTTCGGGTCACGGGCCGCCTGGCGGATGAACTCCTCCACCGATGTCACGAACGACTCGTACGGGTGCTGCACGAGCACGTCACCGGCGCGGATCGTGGCGAACAGGTCGGAGCGATCTCCGTCCCCGGGGGTCAGGCGCGCCGGGGTGACCGGCACCCAGGGGCGGACCTTGAGGTCGGGTCGGTCCAGATCCTGCAGCGCCCAGAGTCCTCCGAGGTCGAGGGGACCCCGGTACGCGTAGACGTCTTCCTCGATCAGATCGAGCTCGCGCACGAGCAGGTCGCGCACCTCCTCGGATGCACCGGCGTCGATCTCGAGGCGTACGGCTCGACCGAATCGTCGACGTCGCAGCTCGAGCTCGACCGCCACGAGGAGGTCGTCAGCTTCCTCCTCCTCGAGCGTGAGGTCGGCGTTGCGGGTCACGCGGAACGGCACGTGCTCGAGGATCTCCATGCCTTCGAAAAGCAGGTCGAGGTGCTCGGAGATGACCTTCTCGAGTGGCACGAACCGTTCGCCATCCGGCAGCACCAGGAACCGCGGCAACGTGGCCGGCACCTTGACGCGCGCGAAGCGCCGTTCGGTGGTGATCGGATCTCGCACGATCACAGCGAGGTTCAACGACAGCGAGGAGATGTAGGGGAACGGGTGCCCGGGATCGACCGAGAGAGGGGTGAGCACGGGGAAGATGCGCGACTCGAACTCCTCGACGAGGAACTTGCGGTCGTCGTCATCGAGGTCATCCCAGTCCGAGAGCACCACGCCCTGCTGCGCGAGGTCCGGCACGATCCGGTGCAGGAAGATCTCCTCGGAGCGCTCGACGAGCACCTGCACTCGACGCGAAACGTCCTGGAGCTGCTGCGCCGGCGTACGGCCATCGGGACTGGGTCGGTCGATGCCGGCCGCCACCTGGTCCTTCAGGCCGGCCACTCGCACCTGGAAGAACTCGTCGAGGTTCTGGCTGAAGATGGCGCAGAACTTGGCTCGCTCGAGCAGCGGCACGCCCGGCATGGTCGCGGTGGCGAGCACTCGTTCGTTGAACGAAAGCCAGGACAGTTCGCGGTTCAAGAACCGCGACGGGTCATCCGGCGGGTGCAGTTCGTCGTGATGGTCGATGCCGAGTTCCCGGGGATCGGCTTCGATGGTCACGCACCCAGGTTACGGCGACGACGCTCGGACGTCCCGTGCGCCGCGCCGAAATCGGGAACGGCCTGGCTCAGTTGTCGCCCGGGAGACCGAGGTCCCAATCGAGCAGGATGTTCTCCCGCTCGGCGTCGCGCACGACGCGCTCACGGTTGCGACGGAACTGCGGGTCGTGTGGAGGCACGAGCTGCA
>JBDTDY010000378.1:0-3441 GCA_039922835.1 Ornithinibacter sp. | reverse complement strand
GACGAACTCCCCGACGTGCATGGTGGGCGTGCCGTGGGGCGCGCCGGCGTTGACCGGCCACTGCATGGAACCCTCCGCATCCAGCCGGGCGAAGGACACGCCTGCGAAGGTCGGTGTGGTGGCGGCGATCTCGTCCATGATCTCTGCGGGCGAGGTATAGGACATCGGGTAGCCCATCGCGGTTGCGATGTCGCAGACCACCTCCCACTCGTCCTTGCCGACCCGCGACGGCATGACCGGGCGCACCCGGTTGATCCGGCGCTCGGCATTGGTGAACGTGCCGTCCTTCTCCAGGAATGACGCGCCGGGAAGGAACACGTGCGCGAACCGGGCCGTCTCGTTGAGGAACAGGTCGTGCACGACGACGAGGTCCATCGCGCGCAGCGCCGCCTCGACGTGCGCGGTGTTGGGGTCGGACTGGGCGATGTCCTCACCCTGCACGTAGAGCCCCCTGAACGACCCGCCGACAGCGGAGTCGAACATGTTGGGGATGCGCAGCCCCGGTTCGGGCAGGATGCGCACGCCCCAGAGCGACTCGTAGATCTCGCGCACCTCGGGCCGCGACACGTGGCGGTAGCCCGGCAGCTCGTGCGGGAAGGAGCCCATGTCGCACGAGCCCTGCACATTGTTCTGCCCGCGCAGCGGGTTCACGCCGACCCCCTCACGCCCGAGGTTGCCGGTGAGCATGGCGAGGTTGGCCAGGCCCATGACCATCGTGGAGCCCTGGCTGTGCTCGGTGACCCCGAGCCCGTAGTAGATCGCGGAGTTCGGCCCCGCGGCATAGAGCCGGGCCGCGGCGCGCAGGTCGGATGCCGGGATGCCGGTCTCCTCCTCACTGGCCTCGGGCGAGTGCTCCGGACGTGCGATGAACTCGAGGTAGGAGTCGGACTCCTCACAGCGCTCCTGCACGAAGGCCCTGTCCCACAAGCCTTCGGTGACGATGACGTGGCACATGGCGTTGATGAACGCGACGTTGGTGCCCGGGCGCACGGGCAGGTGGAACGCAGCCTCGATGTGCGGTGCGCGCACCAGGTCGATGCGCCGCGGGTCGGCGACGATCACCTGCACCCCGGCACGCATGCGGCGCTTCATCCGGGACGCGAAGACCGGGTGCGCATCGGTGGGGTTGGCGCCGATGACGAGCAAGACGTCGGCCTGCTCGACGGAGGCGAAGTCCTGGGTGCCGGCGGACGTACCGAACGCGTGGTTGAGGCCGTATCCGGTGGGAGAGTGACACACCCGCGCGCACGTGTCGATGTTGTTGTTGCCAAAGGCCGCTCGCACCATCTTCTGCACGACGTAGACCTCCTCGTTGGTGCAGCGCGAGGAGGAGATGCCGCCGATGGAGCCGATCCCGTGCTGGGCCTGGATCTCACGGAAGCCCGAGGCGATGCGCGCGATGGCTTCCGCCCAGGACACGACCCGCCACTCGTCCTCGATGGTGTCGCGCACCATCGGCTCCATCTGCCGGTCCTGGTGGGAGGCGTAGCCGTAGGCGAATCGCCCCTTGACGCAGGAGTGCCCCTCATTGGCACCGCCGTCCTTCCAGGGCATCATCCGCACCACGCGCGTCGCGTCACCGTCGCCCTGCACCTCGGCCTTGAAGGAGCAGCCCACCCCGCAGTAGGCGCAGGTCGTGATGACCGAACGGGTCGGCATCCCGAGCTGGACGACCGACTTCTCGGTCAAGGCGTCGGTGGGGCACGCCTGCACGCAGGAGCCGCAGGAGACGCACTCCGAGTCGAGGAAGTCGGTGTTGCCCGGGGTGATCCGCGACTCGAAGCCTCGGCCCTGCACCGTCAGGGCGAAGGTGCCCTGGGTCTCGTTGCACGCCCGCACGCAGCGGGAGCAGACGATGCAGGCGGAGGGGTCATAGGCGAAGTAGGGGTTGGACCCGTCGACCTCGTCGTTCAGGTGCGAGGCGCCGCCCAGGCCGTAGCGCACCTCGGCGATGCCGACGTCGGCGGCGACCGCCTGGATCTCGCAGTTGCCGCGTGCACACCCGGCGCAGTCGGTGGAGTGGTCGGAGAGGTAGAGCTCCATGACGCCACGACGCAGCTGCTGCACCTGCGCCGTGCGGGTCGCGACGACCATCCCGTCTGCGCAGGGCGTGGTGCACGAGGCGGGAGTGCCCTTCATGCCCTCGACCTCGACGAGGCACACGCGGCACGAGCCGAAGGCCGCGAGGGAATCCGTGGCACAGAGCTTGGGCACGGAGATCCCGGCGAGCCGTGCTGCCCTCATCACCGACGTGCCGGGCGGCACGAGGACCTCGCGCCCGTCGATGCTCACGCGGACGGTGGCCGCACCCGGCACCGCAGGGGTGCCGTGGTCGGGTGTCTCGGCTGCGAGCTGGTCGATGGTGGTCATGGCCGGGCTCCTCCATCGGTGCTCGTGGCGGACTCTGGCACGTGGTGGGTGTCGGCGCGGGCTGCGCTCGGGGGGAGGCCGAAGTCGTCGGGGAAGTGCTCGAGCGCACTGAGCACCGGCATCGGGGTCAGCCCACCCAGGGCACACAGCGAGCCCTTGGTCATCGTCGTGCAGAGGTCCTCGAGCAGGTCGAGCTGGGTGCGCCGCACCCCGTCGTCGGGCGCCGCGAGCACCCGGTCGATGACCTCCACCCCGCGCACCGACCCGATGCGGCACGGCGTGCACTTGCCGCACGACTCCTTGGCACAGAACTCCATCGCGAAACGGGCCATCGCCGCGGCATCCATCGTGTCGTCCCACACGACGACCCCACCGTGACCCACCATGGCGCCGACCTCCGCGAACGCCTCGTAGTCCATCGGCAACCCGAAACGGTCGGGAGGCAGGTAGGCCCCCAGCGGCCCTCCGACCTGCACCGCCTTGACCGGCCGACCGGATGCCGTGCCGCCGCCGAAGCCCTCGACGAGGTCACCCAGGGAGATCCCGAAGTCAGCCTCGATGATGCCACCGCGGGCGACGTTGCCGGCGAGCTGGAACACCTGGGTGCCCCGTGAGCGAGCGGTGCCGAGCGCGGCGTAGGCGGCGCCACCGTCGGCGAGAACCATCGGCACCGCTGCGAGGGTGAGCACGTTGTTGACCACGGTCGGCCTGCCGAAGAGCCCCTGCAGCGCCGGGATGGGCGGCTTGGCACGGACCTCGCCGCGCCGACCCTCCAGCGACTCGAGCATCGAGGTCTCCTCGCCGCAGATGTAGGCCCCCGCGCCCACCCGCACCTCGAGGTCGAACCGGTGACCACTGCCGAGCACCGACTCACCGAGCAGACCGTGCGCGTAGGCGATCTCGACGGCTCGTCCCAGGGTGCGGATCGCATGCGGATACTCCGAGCGCAGGTAGACGAACCCCTCGCCGGCACCCACCGCGAGCGCGGCGATCGCCATCCCCTCGATCAGGGTGAACGGGTCGCCCTCGATGAGCATGCGGTCGGCGAACGTGCCGGAGTCACCCTCGTCG
>JBDTDY010000377.1:0-7748 GCA_039922835.1 Ornithinibacter sp. | reverse complement strand
ATGGTCCGGGACGGAGCCCAAGCCCAGTGCGAGCCCCGACGGGCCGGTCAGCATCGCGTACTCGTCCTGCTGGTGGGCGATGTCCCAGCCGAGGACCCCCGACCAGAATGCTGCGTCGCGCGGTACGTCGGCGCTGTCGAGGGTGAGCATCTTGAGTTCGGCGACGGCCATCGTGGGGTCCTCTCATCGGCGTGCATCGGTGACCCCTGTTCTACCCCGGAAACCGCGGCGACGTGCCGGAGTCGGCCGCAGGAGCTGGGTCCGCCGGCGTCGGCCACGTGCCGGGTGCTGCGCGCCCACGTGTGCGGTGTGAGCAGCATCGCGCCCCCAGCACTCCCCGGCGGGCGATCGGACAGATACCCTAAGGGGTATGCGACGACGAGGAGTTCTCCATGCCAGATGACCACACCCACGCCACCCACGGCACCAGCGTGCTCGACGCGCTGCGCGGACCGTCGAAGGACCTCCGCGCGGCCATCCCGGGTGTCTACGCAGGCTTCTCCGCCACCCACCAGGCCGCACTCGAACCGGGGGTGCTCGATGCCGTCACCAAGGAGCTCATCGCGCTGGGGATCAGCGTCGCGCAGCAGTGCGACGGCTGCATCGCCTCCCACGCACGCGGCGCCGCGATGAAGGGCGCGACCGCCGAACAGGTCGCGGAGACGCTCGGTGTCGCCATCCTCATGGGCGGCGGCCCGGCGACGGTCTACGGCCCGAGGGCGTATGCCGCGTTCCTGGAGTTCCAGGAGAAGTACGCCGCGCGCGCCTGAGCGCGCCCCTCGCTGATCCGGACGGGGGCCGCGCTGGCCCGGACTGGAGCCGCGCTGGCCCGGACGGGACCCTCGGATGCCGGCCACCCGGCATCCGCGGTCGGCTGCCTCACTCGGCGGGGCGGAGCACCGGGCCGAGGGCATCGAGCACCGACACGTCCTCGATGGTGCCGGGCACCGTCGGGGTCTTGCCGTCCGCGATCTCGCGCATCGTCTTGCGCAGGATCTTCCCCGATCGGGTCTTGGGGAGGGCGGCCACGACGTCGACCTGCTTCAGGCTCGCGACGGCGCCCACCTCGTCGCGCACCCGCTGCACCAGCTCGGCGCAGATCCGCCGGCCCTCGGTCTCGGCGTCGATCCCGCCCTTGAGCACGACCAGCCCGCGCGGCACCTGCCCCTTGAAGTCGTCGGCGACCCCGATCACGGCGCACTCCGCGACGTCCGGGTGCCCGGCGAGCGCCGCCTCGATCGACCCGGTGGAGAGCCGGTGGCCCGCGACGTTGAGCACGTCATCGGTGCGCCCCATGACGTAGACGTAGCCGTCCTCGTCGATGAGCCCGCCGTCGCCGGTGAGGTAGTAGCCGTCGTAGACCGAGAGATATCCCGAGACATAGCGCTCGTCGTCCTGCCAGAGCGTAGCAACGTGCCAGGAGGAAGGGGCAGCCGGATGGCGATGGCCCCCTCGATTCCGTCGGGGAGTGGCACACCCGCGTCACCGAGCACCTGCACGTCGTAGCCGGGAACCCGCACCGAGGGGGACCCTGCCTTGATCGGCATCGGTTCCAGCCCACGCAGGTTGGAGACGATCGGCCACCCCGTTTCGGTCTGCCACCAGTTGTCGACGACCGGCACGCCGAGCACCTCGCTCGCCCACTCGTAGGTGTCGGGGTCCAGGCGCTCGCCGGCGAGGAACACCGTGCGCAACGAGGACAGGTCGTGCTTGGCGAGCATCAGACCCTCGGGGTCCTCGCGCTTGATCGCCCGGTAGGCCGTCGGCGCCGTGAACATCGCCTTTGCGCCGTAGTCGGAGATGACCCGCCAGAATGCGCTCGCGTCCGGCGTGCCGACCGGCTTACCTTCGTAGAGAACGGTGGTCGCCCCGGTCAGCAGCGGCGCGTAGACGATGTAGGAGTGCCCGACGACCCATCCGACGTCGGATGCCGTGAACCACACGTCGCCCGGCCCGATGTCGTAGACGTTCGCCATCGACCAGCGCAGCGCCACCGCGTGGCCACCGTTGTCACGCACGATTCCCTTGGGTCGGCCGGTCGTGCCCGAGGTGTAGAGGATGTAGAGGGGGTCGGTCGCGGCGACCTCGACGCAGTCGGCCGGCTCGGCGTCGGCCACGAGCTCTGCCCAGTCCAGCTCCTCCCACTCGGTGTCCCGCTCGCCGATCGCCGCGCGGAGCTGCTCGCGCTGCAGGACGATCACCGACTCGGGCTTGTGGCTGCTGCGATCGAGGGCGCCGTCGAGCATCGGCTTGTAGGCGATGGTGCGGGTGGGCTCGATGCCGCAGCTGGCCGAGACGACCACCTTGGGCTGGGCGTCCTCGATCCGAGCCGCGAGCTCACCGGGGGCGAAGCCGCCGAAGACGACGGAGTGGATGGCGCCGAGCCGGGCGCACGCGAGCATCGCGATGACCGCCTCGGGCACCATCGGCATGTAGACGAGCACCCGGTCGCCCTTCTCGACGCCCAGGGAGGCCAGGGCGCCGGCGAACCTCGCCACCTCGTGCAGCAACCCGGCATACGTGTAGGTCGCCGTGGTGCCGGTGACCGGACTGTCGTAGATGAGCGCGGCCTGCTCGCCGCGCCCGTCGCGCACGTGGCGGTCCAGGGCGTTGAAGCAGGTGTTGAGGGTGCCGCCCACGAACCAGCGGTAGAACGGCGGGTTGGTGTCGTCGAGAACTGTGGTCGGTGGGGTGATCCACTCGATGCCATCGGCGGCCGCGCCCCAGAAGGCGGTGGGGTCGGAGATCGACTGTGCGTATGCCGCTGCGTAGGCGCCGGTGCTCATGCCCCCATCGTTGCCACCCGGCGGCGACCCCGCCACAGATCGTGAGGAAATGCACCTCGAGCGGCCGGATGCCGCGCTCAGCGGGCTGTCGTGCGCTGCCTGCCGGTGGGCTCCATCCGCGGGTGGCGTCAGTGCGACGCGGTGAGGTTGAGCACCACCACGCCCGAGACGATCAGGCCGATCGCGAGGAACTTGACGATGCCGAGATCCTCGCCGAGGAAGAGGACACCGACCACGGCGATTCCGACGGTGCCCAGCCCGGCCCAGACGGCATACGCGATCGAGACCTGCATCCGCTCCACGACCTGGGTGAGCAGCCAGATCGACGCCGCGTAGCCGAAGACCACCGCAATGCTCCAGCCCGGGTCGCGAAAGCCCATGGTGCGGGGGAGGAATGCGGTTGCGGCGACCTCGATGCCGATGGCGGCGACGAGGAGGGACCACGCGATGATCATGATGAGTTCCTTATGTAGCGAATGCTACATTCTAGCGTAGCAACTGCTACACACCCGACGGCGCCAGCGTGCTCCGTTCGACCCTCGGAAGGGAGGCCCGGTGGCCCGTGACCCCGCTCGGCGAGAAGCACTGGCCGAACGCGCCACCGACTGGGCGCTCGAGCACGGCCTGATCGGGCTGAGCCTGCGCCCGCTGGCTGCGGCGATCGGAACGAGTGACCGGATGCTGCTCTACCACTTCGCCGACCGGGACGACCTCGTCGCCACGGTGCTCCGCGTCTCGACGGACCGCGCGGTGCGACAGGTCCGCGCGCTGCCCACCTCCGCGGGGGTGGCTCGATGCGTGATCGAGTTCTGGGAGGCGAGCATCACCGGTGAGCTCGCCTCCTGCCAGCGCTTGTACGTCGAGGCGGCAGCCCTGGGGCTGTTGGGGCAGGAGCCCTACGCCAACGTCGTGAGGGAGGCCAACGACCGTTGGACCGCGGCCCTGGTGGAACGGGTCATCGATGCGGGCTGCCCGCCGGGGGTGGCCCGTCGGGTGGTGCTCCTTTTGGATGCGGCATCGATGGGTCTGCAGCTCGACCTCGAACTGGACCGCGGGCACCCGGACCAGGTGCGGGCTGTGCTCGACCTCGCCGATGCGCTCGCGGCGCTCGCCCGCTCGGGATGAGGCCCGGCATCCCGAACGCCGGCAACAGGAAACCCCCCGTCGCAAGCTCCGGGGGGTTCCAGTTGGCGGAGGATGGGGGATTTGAACCCCCGAGGGTTTTATCCCAACACGATTTCCAATCGTGCGCACTAGGCCACTATGCGAATCCTCCGCGGGCGAGATTACCCGAGGGAGCGCGTCGCACTGAAATCCGGGCGTCGGAGCTCCTGCTGGTCGCGCTCAGGAAGCGGCCGGCCCACCGGGCGGACCGACGGCAAGCAGGGCGGCCGTGAGCACGACGACAGCGGCTGCGGCGAAGGCCACCGACACCATCGGTCGGACCAGGGCGCCGGCCAGGAGGCGCTCCGCAGGCGTGCGCGGAGCCTCGCCGTGGGGGCGGAGGCGCCACTGGTCGGAGATCAACGAATGCCGCTCCACCCGGCGCTCGACCCACAACGTCGCGAACGGCGCGATGCCCGCGAGCAGGGCGGTCGCCGCCTGGCGCAGGCTCCACCGCTGGTCGACCCAGATCGTCACGCTCACCCCGACATAGGCCAGGAACACCACGCCGTGGGCGAGACCGAAGACGCTCACCGCGACGTCCGTGGTCCTCGTGACGTACTTGAGGAACATCCCGATGAGCAGGAGGGACCAGGTCACCACTTCGGCGCGGGCGAGCCAGGTGAAGAGCATGCGAGGGGCGGTCATGGGTTCCTTCGGTGGGGGCGTGCGGGTCTGGGCCGATTTCCGTGATTCACGTCCGGCGTCCTACGATCGGTGCGGCACCCCGCGTGGTGGTACCCCGCTCAACTCCCCCAGGGCAGGAATGCAGCAAGGGCAGGTGGGCTCTTCCAGGTACGCGGGGTGTCCTCGTCTTTTCCGCAGGAGGACTGAGGTTGGTGCAGCGATCAGCGTGACGCGGGGACGGCGCCGCTGACCTGGTCCTCGGAGGCGCTCTCGTCGCTGCCGCAGATTCCGCCGCCGCAGCCACCCCCGCCACAGCCGCAGCCTGCGTCGTCGGTCACGGTGTCGGTGTCCTCGGACGCGCACCCTCCGCCACAGCAGCCGCCGCCGCACCCGCCGCCCTGGGCCACCTCGGGCTCGGTGCCCTGCAGGTCCCAGACCTGGCGGAGCGCGTCGAGCAGGACCTCGACCGGCTGGGCGCCGCTCACGGAGTACTTCTGGTCGAGCACGAAGGTCGGCACGGCCGTGATGCCGATCTGTGTCGCGAGGGCGACATCGGTGCGCACGTCGATGCCGTGGTCGTCGCCGGCCAGGAGCTCGCGCACCGCGCCCTCGTCGAGCCCGGCCTCGAGCGCCAGGCGCACGAGGGTGTCGTGGTCACCGATGGAGGCTCCCTCGGAATACCAGGCGCGCATGATGCGCTCGGTCACCTCGACCTCGCGGCCCTGTGCGCGGGCGAAGTGGATGAGCCGGTGGGCGTCGAAGGAGTTTCCGGCAACGACCTTCTCCCACTGGAAGTCCAGGTCGACCGCGGCGGCGTCGGTGGCCATCCGCTCGTGCTGCGCGACGGCATCCTCGACCGAGGTGCCGTACTTCTCCGAGATCAGCTGCGGCATGGGGCGGGGATCCTCGGTGGGCGCGTTGGCGTCCAGCATGAAGCTGTGCCAGACCACACCGATCTCGTCGGCGTGCTCGAACTGCTCCAGGGCGAGCTCGAGGTGGCGCCGCCCCACGTGGCAGAACGGGCACAGGATGTCGGACCAGACGTCGATACGCATACCACGAGGGTATGCCGGGCACGCGCTTGCGGCGAAACCCCGGTCGGGTGCAGGAGTGCCGGGGCGCGATGTCAGACCCGGTGGGCGTCCGCGGCCGAGCGCAACGCGCGCCTGGCCCAGAACCCGGCCCCGGTGAGCGTGATGAGGAGGGCGATGGCCGCCGGCTCGAACAACCCGCTGGCACCCAACCGCGCGGTGAGCAGACCGCCGGTGAGCCCCGCCAGGATGAGCGGGCGGGCATACCAGAAGGCCATCGCGGCCGGTCCGAGCTCCGGAAGGAAGACGAGATCCGGCGGCTGACCACGGAACGACGCGACCCACTGCGCGGCGACGACGAGGACGGCGACCCCGGCCATCCAGAGCGAGACCGCCGTCGCCGTGGTGGAGGGGGCGGCGACCACGGCGTGGACCCCCAGCCCGACGGGCACGCCGACCGCCACGAACAGGCCCGCCGGGAGCACCGAGTGGGCGAGCGCCTCGACACCGATGGGGAGCCCGCTGAGCCCGGGGGTGCCGAGGGTGTCCCCGAGCAGGCGGAGCCCCTCTGCCCACACCCCGATGCCGAGGTAGCAGACCACCATCGAGACGACTGCGAGAGCGGCCGGGACGTCCGCGTTCGAGACGGACCAGGCGACGCCGGCCGACCCCGCGAGCGAGAGGGCGCCGCCGCCGCCCAGGAGGCCGGGCTGGCGGCGCAACCCGAGGATGTCCCGGGACACCACCGTGACCAGCCGACCGCGAGAGCGCAACCGCAGCCCGCGACCTCGGCGCACCGGCATCGCCACTTCGAGCCGGGCCGCCCGCAGGTCGCCAGCGAGCACGGCACCCCCGAGGTGGGTCGATCTGGTGCTCTGAGCGCGCAGCCCGGGGAGCGTCAGCAGGTCGAGGCTGGCGCGTGGGCGTCGCAGCAGGTTCCGGCCGAGGCGACCGGCATCCGGCACCGTGGCACCACCGCCTGCCGCCAGCTGCCCGGCGAGCCAGAGCAGGGCCAGGGCCCCACCCATCGATGCACCGACCAGCACGGCGACGAGCAGTGCGAGGGGCCCGGTGGTGCCTGATGCCCACAGGCCCCCGCCCAGCACGCCGCCGAGCACGGTGCTCCCCGCGAGAAGCAGGGTGCTCGAGACGACCCACCACTCCCGCAGGGTGTCGGCGCGATCGATCGGACCGCTCACGACGTGGTCCACCCACGGCAGCGGCGGCACGGCCGGCCCGCGCACCCGCCCCACCGCCCGGGCGGCCACGAGGAGCGCGACCCCGCTCGCGAGGGCCACGCCAGCAGCCGGCGCTCCGAGGAGGTTGTCCCGCACCCACTGAGGGTCGCTCGTGATGAACAGCGCGCGCGTCACAGTGAATCCATAGGTGAGGGAGAGGATTCCGACGACGTAGACGGCATACAGCACCCGCCGCACGGCGCCCGTGCCGTCTGGGCCGTGGAGCACATGGACGACGTCGGCCAGGCGCTCAGCGTCGTGGTGGTCCTCGTTCACGGCGCGACGACATCGACGACCGCGTCGGCCACGGTCTCGGTCACGGCAGGGTCGTGGCACGCCATGACGACGGTGGTGCCGGCGTCGCGACGCTCGCGCACGAGTCGGGCGATGAGGAGTCGGCGCTCGGTGTCGAGTCGCTGCTCGGGCTCGTCGAGCACCAGGAGCGCGGCCGGGCGGAACCACGTCAGCGCCAAGCGGAAGAGCTGACCCTGGCCGGAGGACAGCTCGTGCGGGAACCTCTCCGCGAGCATCTCGATGCCGAAGGCCGCCAAGCCGTCGGCGACCCGTTCCTCACAGGTGTCGGCATCACGCCCCCACGTGGCGTCGATGAGGGTCAGGTGGTCCAGCAGGGTGAGGTCCCGGTATGCCGCGGGCGGACCGATGAGGGCTGCCACCCGCTCGCGGGTGGCGCGCTTGCGCTCATCCGCGGCGACCCCGTCGATGCTCACCTCTCCGGAGGTCGGCTCCATGAGCCCGGCGACGAGGCGCAGCAGGGTGGTCTTTCCGGCGCCGTTGGGCCCGCGGATCACCGTGCAGGTGCCCGGCTCCACCACGAGGCTCGTGGGGGCGAGGAGCATCGTGGGCTCGATGACCTTGGTCACGGAGTCGACGACGACCCGGCA
>JBDTDY010000376.1:0-6292 GCA_039922835.1 Ornithinibacter sp. | reverse complement strand
GTGACGCAGGAAGGAGTCCTGGAACTCGGGCAGCCAGTAGGCCAGGTAGCCGTGGGAGTACTTCTGGCTGTGCGGGAGGTAGAGCGTCGGGCCGGTCTGCACCGGCATGTCGCAGTGTGCCACCGCGCCCTGCAGGGTGAGCAGCGGCGAGACGTCGTGCACCCGCTCGGGGTAGTGCGCGGTGACCTCGGGGGACTGGAACCCCAGGTGGTAGTCGCGGTGCACGGTCTGGCCCTTGCCGCCGGGGTTCACGACGTTCACCTGGGACGTCACCTGGTATGCCGGGCCCAGCCACGCGAGGGAGGCGAGGGCCACCATGTCGTTGGCGTAGTAGGCGACGAAGGCCTCGGGGGCCAGTACCGCCAGCTTCTCCAGCGCGTTCCACACCCGGTCGTTGGCTCCCGGGCTGGCGAAGTGGTCGCCGGCCATCTGCCCCGAGGCCTTCTCCGCGGCGATGATGCCCTCGAAGGACCGGGTGACCCGGTCGACCACCTCGGGCTCGAAGGCGCCCGCCAGCACGACGATGCCGGGTCCGTCGGCGAGCGCGTCCGCGATCTCGGCCCGCACCGCCTCGCCCTGCGACTCCTCGGCGAGAAGGTCCCTCAGGGTGCGCGCCTCGTAGACGAGAACGCCCTGCTCGACGCGTGCCGCGTGGGGATAGCTCGCCAGGTCGGTGGTGTCCTCGAGCACGGTGAGCAGGTCCTCGAGGTGGCAGTCCTCGGGGCGACGGTAGCCGTGAACGCTCGCGCGAGTCGGGCTGGTGGTCATGGTGGTCTCCTCGCAGGGGGTGCGCAGGCCCGGCGTCGGCTCGGCGGGTCTGGTTCCAAGCGTGCGCCCGCCGGGGCGTCGGCTCAAGGTGGATAAGACCTCAGAAACACCTCATCGTGATGCCGTGGCGCTCTGGTGCCGAGGGCCACTCACGCGCGAGCATGGCCCGATGGCGCGCCGCAACCACCGGGTCCGGGACATCGCTGAGCAGGCGGGGCTGTCCCAGGCGACCGTCGACCGCGTCCTGCACCAACGACCGGGGGCGAGCGTGCGCGCGGTGCGGGCCGTCGAGACCGCGCTGCTCGACCTGGACCGCCAGGACGCCCGGCTACGCCTCTCTCGGCGCAGCCTGCTCGTCGATGTCGTCCTCGACGCTCCCCTGCGGTTCCGCGAGGCGGTGCGGGAGGCGGCGGAGGGGGCCGTCGCGTCGCTACGACCGGCGAGCGTGCGGGTGCGCTTCCACGAGAGCGACGGCGCAGACCCGGCGTCGGTGGCTGCTGCGATCGACGCGGTGGGTTCCTCCGGTCGGGTGAGCCACGGCATCGTGCTCAAGGCCCCCGACGACGCCGTGGTCGGTGCCGGGGTGCGCAGGGCCGCCGAACGCGGCATCCCCACCGTCACCCTCGTCACCGACGTCGTCGACTGCGGTCGGATCGCCTACGTCGGTCTCGACAACGCGGCCGCGGGCGAGACGGCCGCCTACCTGCTGGGCCTTCTCGTGCAGGGGCGACCCGGCCCGATCCTCGCCTCGGTGAGCCACCGATCCTTCCTCGGTGAGCAGGAGCGGTTCGCCGCGTTCCGCGAGCTGTTGGCGCGAGGTGGGGCCGGCCGCGCGGTGCTCACCCTCCCCGACGTCGGTGGCCGCGACGACGCGATGGAGCGGGCGGCGCACACTGCGCTGACCCGGCATCCGGACGTGGTAGGGGTCTACTCGATGGGCGGTGGAAACGGGGGGCTCGTCCGAGCCCTGGCGACGGCCGGGCGCTCGGGGCTGCCCTTCGTGGCCCACGACCTCGATGCGGACAACCTGCCGCTGCTGCGCCCCGGCGCGCTGACCGTGGTGCTGCACCACGACCTGCGGGCCGACCTGCGCGCCGGTCTCACCCAGCTGCTGCGGGCCCACCGGCTGCTCCCCGGGGCGCCGACCTCGCTGCCGTCGACGCCGCAGGTGATCACGCCGTGGAACGTGCCCCCGCGGCTCCGCGGTTGAGGGTCATCGTCGCGACGGAGCCGGCGGCCCTGCGGCGCAGTGGCGCTCAGACCAGCAGAGCGGTGGCCGCGACGGCGGAGGCGAGCAGCACCGCGACATCGAAGACGCGCTGGCTGATCCGTCGCACCGTGGCGTAGCCGAGCAGACCGCCGCACAGGATCAGCGGCGCCAGGAGTGCCGCCCGACCCAGGTCGTCGCGGTGCATCAGCCCGAGCCCGATGGAGAAGGGCACCTTGACGAGGTTGACGATGAGGAAGAACCACGCGTTGGTGCCGACGAACCTGCGCTTCTCGATGCCCGAGGCCGAGAGGTAGAGGGTCATCACGGCGCCCGCTGCGTTGGCGGTCATGGTCGCGAACCCCACCGCGGTGCCGGCGGTCCACGACGCTGCGGGGTGCTCGTGGATGGTGGACGCGGCGCCGCTCCTGCGCCACTTCACCCACAGCTGCAGGAGCACCAGCACGAGCAGCACCCCTCCGATGGATCGGCGCAGCACGCCGTCGGAGACCATGCCCAGGAAGAGCGAGCCGAGCACCAGCCCCGGCAGCACGGCGGGGAGCAGCCGCCGGATGAGGGCCCAGTCGGCGTCGTGTCGGTAGTGCCAGACCGCGACGAGGTCGCCGACGATCAGCAGCACGAGGATCGCCGCCGTGGACTCCTTCGCGGGGAGCAAGGTCGCGAAGATGGCCACGGAGACGACGGCCAAACCCCCGAGGGCGGTCTTGGAGTAGCCGATCAGCAAGGCAGCCACCGCCATGAGGGCGACCGCGCCGAGGGAGCCGCCGAGCAGGTCGAGCACGGGCCCTCCTGTCATGGCGTCCTTATGTCAGGACATGAGGCTAGCCTGTGGGGATGCCGTCCACGACCCTTCCCGACCCGCGCACCCCGGACTCCCTCGACGCACCCCCACTGCGCTGGGGCATTCTCGGCACCGGGTGGATCGCCGACCAGTTCGTGCAGTCCCTGGGCCGGCACACCCGACAGGTCGTGGCTGCCGTGGGGTCCCGATCGCAGGAGTCGGCCGACCGCGCAGCCGCCGGGTGGGGCGTGGCGCACGCCCACGGCTCCTACGAGGCGTTGGTCGCCGACGCTGACGTCGACGTCGTCTACGTCGCCACCCCGCACAACTTCCACCTCCCGCACTCGCTCCTCGCGATCGAGGCCGGCAAGCACGTGCTGGTCGAGAAGCCGGTGGGGTTGGATGCCGGTGAGGCGCGTGCCATCGGCGACGCCGCCGAGCGTGCCGGCGTGTTCTGCATGGAGGCCATGTGGACGCTGTTCCTGCCGAAGTTCGACGTCGTCCGCCAGGTGCTCGCGTCCGGGATGATCGGGGAACCCCGAGCGGTCGTGTGCGACATGGGTGAGTGGTTCCAGGAGCCGCACCGGATCCTTCGGGCCGACCTCGCCGGCGGTCCGCTCCTGGACCTGGGCACCTATCCGATCACGCTCGCCACCTGGGCCCTCGGTGCCCCCGACGCCGTGGCAGCAGTCGCCACCCCGGCGCCGAACGGCGTGAACGGGCAGCTCTCGATCGCGCTCGCAACGCCGAGCGGCTCGACGGCATCCCTGCAGTGCACGATCCTCGCCGACACCCCCGTGACCGCGAGCATCGCCGGCACCGACGGCCGGATCGACATCGAGCGCTTCTACTACCGGCCCGGACCGTTGGCGGTGCACCTGCGCTCGGGGGAGGAGCTCCGCTGGGACGAGCCCAGGGTTGACCACGACGGGCTGCACTTCGAGGCCGCGGAGGTGGCGCGGCGGATCACCGCAGGTGAGACCGGGTCGCCGCTTCGCCCGTGGGCCGAGACCGTGGCCACGCTCGACGTCATGGACCGGGTGCGAGCCGAGACGGGTCTGGACTTCGAGGAGGCGCGGGCCGCCCGCGAAGGCTGACCTCGCCCTGAACCACTCAGCCGCGACCCGCATCGTGCAGCACGGTGGTGAGCGCGCGCAGGTCGCCACCCGCTGCCCGGGCCGCCACCAGGTCAGGCACCACACGCCGGGCCACGGCAGCGGCGGCTGCGCGCACCGGCCGGGCGACTCCGGGGCCGGTGCCCGCGCCACACACCCCGACCAGACGCCCCGCCTCGTCGAGGGAGAGCACGACGGGAGTTCCCTCGTCGCCGACGAGCTCCTCACGAGCTTCCGGGCCGGGAACGCCGAGCACCTGCATCGTCGCGTCGTACTGGTCCGACCAGGACCAGGGGACGTCCTCGAAGGTGTCCGCACCACCCATCGCGACGGCAGCCGCCACCTCACCCTGGCGGCCGGCCGCGGTGAACGACTCCAGCCGGATGCCGCGGTCCCCGGGCCCGGTCACCAGGCGCACCGCGTCGCCGGCCGCCAGGACGGCGGGGTGTGAGGTGCGCATCGACGTGTCGACCACGATGCCGTCCGCGACCACCAGACCGGCAGCCTCGGCGAGCTCGGTGCGCGGGCTGATGCCGATGCCCACGGCGACGACGTCGGCCTCGGCCACGCTGCCGTCGGAGAGGTGGACCCCGGTGATGCCCGTGCCGTCCCGGAGCACCTCCTGGGGCGAGACCCCGACCCGGATCGACACCCCGTGACGCGTGTGCAGGTCGGCCAGCCAGTCGGCGACGGGCGGCGGAACGCCCCGACCGAGCACGCGGGTGCCGGCCTCCACCACCGTGACGGCGAGCCCGCGCTGGGCTGCTGCAGCAGCCACCTCCAGACCGATGACACCCCCGCCCACCACCACGAGGCGCCCGGCCCCGCCCAGAGCGGCGGCGAGCCCGCGGGCGTCGACGCAGTCACGCAGGTGGTGGATTCCGGGTCCGTCGGCACCGGTGACGACGAGGCGTCGGGGCTCGGCGCCGGGAGCCAGCACGAGTGACTCGAACGGCCAGGTGTCGCCGTCCTGGGTGACCAGCTCACCGGCATCCGGGTGCAGTTCGGTGACCGTGGTGAGCGGGCGGACGTCGATGAGCTCGCGCCACGGCACACCCGGTGGCCACACCGACGGCACCTCTGCCGCGTCGTCGAGGAGCACGGTCTTGGAGAGCACGGTGCGGTCGTAGGGGCCGATCGGCTCCCGGGTGAGGACGAGCACGCGTTCGCCGGCCTCCGCGAACCGGCGCGCGGCGGCCCCGGCTGCGGGGCCGCCACCGACGACGACGAAACGGGGGGAGCTCATCACATCGAACCTAGCCTCCGGGCCCGAGAGCACCAACCTCTGCTAGCAGAGGTTGGTGCTCGAACCACACGCAGGAACCTGTGAAACGCCGCCTAGCCTCTGCTAGCAGAGGTTAGGCGGGCGGGGCAGAGGGCCGGATGCCGTTCGGCGCGGCGTCGCTCAGAAGCGGCCGAGGGACTTCTTGCGCCAGGCCTTCTTCAGGGACTTCGCCACCACGTCGCGGCGGCGCTGGCCCTCCACCTTGTTGGGCAGGGAGAGCTCGACGACCTTCCAGTAGACCGAGGCGACCTGCTTGGGCAGCGACCCCGTGACGTAGGCCAGGTCGTGGCGCTCCATCAGGTCGCGGATCCGCGGAGCGATCTCGGCATACCGGTTGCTGGGCATGTCGGGGAAGAGGTGGTGCTCGATCTGGTGGCTGAGGTTGCCACTCATCACGTGCATCGCCTTGGAGCCGGTGATGTTGCCCGATCCGAGCATCTGCCGCAGATACCACTCGCCGCGGGTCTCGCCCTCGATCGAGGTCTTCTCGAAGGTCTCGATGCCGGGGGGGAAGTGGCCGCAGATGATGATCGTGTTGGTCCACACGTTGCGCACCAGGTTGGCCACGACGTTGGCGGTGAAGGTGGTGCGGGCCGATCCGGTGGCCGCCGAGAGGGCCGGGTGCACGACGTAGTCGCGGGTCGCCTGGCGCTTGATCTTGGCGCCGACCTCCCTGGCGTCGGCGCGGAACTTCGCCTTCTCCTCCTCGCTCATCCGGTTCTTCTTCGCGAGGTAGCCGCCGAGCTCGAGGTCGTAGGCCGCGATGGAGTACTCGAAGAGCAGGGCGTTGCCCACGTGCCAGATCGGCTGGAAGAGGAAGAACGGGCTCCAGCGCTGGTCCTCGTCAACCCGCAGGATGCCGTAACCGAGGTCGTTGTCGCGCCCGATGACGTTGGTGAAGGTGTGGTGGATCTCGTTGTGGCTGTGCTTCCACTGCGAGGAGGGGCTGGCGTTGTCCCACTCCCACGCTGTCGAGTGGATCTTCGGGTCACGCATCCAGTCCCACTGGCCGTGCATGACGTTGTGCCCGATCTCCATGTTCTCCAGGATCTTGGCGACCGAGAGGCCGGCGGTGCCGAGCCACCAGGCGGGGCGGAACCCCTTGACCTTGACAC
>JBDTDY010000375.1:0-10959 GCA_039922835.1 Ornithinibacter sp. | reverse complement strand
GTACACTCGACGGGGTGCGGGGGTCACGACATCGCCGCGGGCTCGCCGATCGATCGCTCGTCGGCAGGGGCACGACGCCGCCACACGCGCGCGATCGCGAGTGCCGTGATGATGTCCCAGATGCCCCACCAGGCGGCGACGAGCGCCATCCCGCCGAGCCCCTGGAACGAGGTGAAGACGAGCAGCAGCCCGAGGCCGGCGTTGCGCACCCCGACCTCGAAGGTCATCGCCCGCACGCTGCGACCCGGGAGGCGCGCGAGCCGCCCGATGGAGTAGCCCAGCCCCAGGGCCACCAGGTCGTGCAGGGCGACCGCGATCGCGACGACACCGATCCACGCCACGAAGAGCGACCAGTTGTTGAGCAGCGCGAGAAGGATCAGCCCGCCGAGGGCGATGAACGCGAACGGGCCGATGATCCGCCCCGCGCGCCGCGCGAGGGCGGGGAACGCGCGCGCCAGCAGCAGCCCGACGACGAACGGGATGCCGATGACCCCGACCACCTCGGTGAGCAGGTCGAGCGCACTGAGGTCCAGCTGGCGCATCAGGTCTCCGCCGGTCGGGTGCAGGCTGCCCCAGAAGGCGAAGTTCAGCGGCATGACGACGATCGCGAGCAGGTTGCTCACGGCGGTCATCGACACCGACAGTGCGACGTCACCGCGCGCCTGGTGGGTGACGATGTTGGAGACGTTCCCGGGTGGGCAGCACGCGACCAGGATCATCCCGAGCGCCACCGACCCACCGACCCCGAGCAGCAGGGTGAGCCCGAAGGTGAGGGCCGGGAGAAGCACCACCTGGGCGCCGACCCCGATCGCGATGACCCTGGGGCGACGCGCCGCCTCCCGGAAGTCCTCGACCCGGGTGTCCAGCGCGATGCCGAAGAGGATCGTCGCGATGAGGATGCGCAGGGCGGTCTGGGAGCTCTCGTCGAACGCGATCCTGATGCTGTCGACGTCGTCGGTGAGGATCATCGCCCCACCGCCCCGGTGGGCGGGTTGTCCTGCACTCCACGGCGAGCCATGGCGGAACCCTAGCGAGGGACGCTCCGGTGCTCAGCCGAGGAGCTGGGCGAGCGCGTGGATCACCACGCCGGCGAGGGCCCCGACGATGGTGCCGTTGATGCGGATGAACTGGAGGTCGCGCCCCACGTGCAGCTCGATGCGCTCGGCGGCCTCCTTGCCGTCCCACCGGTCGACGGTGACCGAGATGACCTCGGTCAGCTCGGTGCCGTAGGTGTTGACGAAGAACGACACCGCCTCCCCGAGCCGCGCCTCGAGGCGCCCGCGCCAGACCTCGTCCTCGACGAGGTGGCGGCCGAGGTGCTCGAGGAGCTCGTCGCCGCGCACGTGGAAGTAGGACGACTCGTCATCCATCGCGGTGGTGAGCGCCGTGCGGAAGGAGTGCCACAGCCCGACCGCCGTCACCGGCACCTGCGGGTGGGTCAGCAACCGCTCCTTCAGCGCCTCGGCCCGGGCCATCACCTCGGGCTCGGACTGGAGGTCGTGGGCGAGGCGGCGCAGCAGGTCGTCGAAGGCCTGGCGCGCGGGGTGCCCCGGTGTCGTGCGGATCTCCTCGAGCCACGCGAGCACCTGCTGGTAGGTCCAGCCGATGACCTTGTCGTCGACCCAGGGCGGGGACCACCACGGAGCCCGCTCACCCAGCACGGCGGCATACGTGCCCGGGTTGTCCGCGAGCCAGTCGTGCAGCTGCTCGAGCGCGAGGTCGACCAGCCCGTGGTGGGTCTGCTCGGCCACCACACCGTCGAGGAGCGCCCCCGCGATGGGCGCCACCGGCTCCTGCACGAGCCGGGGCACCAGGAAGTCCTCGACGACGGCCCGCACCTCCTCGTCGGTGAGGCGCCCCAGCCCGGCCCGACCGACCCGCACGGCCTCGGTCATCACCCGCCGCCGGTTGCTCGGCTCGAGGAGCCAGGCCCCTGCCCGCTCCCCCACGTGCGCGGCGGCAAGGCGCTCCCGCGCGATGTCCTCGGTGAGGAAGTTCTCGGTGACGAACTCCTGGAGGTTGCGCCCGATCTCGTTCTTGCGCTTGGGGATGATGGCGGTGTGCGGGATCGGCAGACCGAGCGGATGCCGGAACAGTGCCGTCACGGCGAACCAGTCGGCGAGCGCTCCGACCATCGCTGCCTCTGCAGCGGTGTTGACGTAGCCCCAGACCCCGTCATGGTCCAGGCGCAACGTCGCGAGGAAGACGAGCGCGGCCAGGCCGAGGAGGGACACGGCGACGATCCGCATCCGGCGCAGGCCGGAGCGACGGGCCGCGTCGGCCGGCGAGGATGCCAAGAGACTCACGGCGCCGATCCTGCCTCATCAGGGTCGACCAGCACCGCCGGAGGCTCGTGCATCGGGTGCCCGGGCACAAAGGTCGAGGCCCCTCCACGTATGAGGTGGAGGGGCCTCGCATTCGCGTGCCGCGGTCACGATCACCGCCAGAGCGGTTCACGCACCCACCGGGATGACGCCCGTCCGTCTCGACCGATCCGATGACCGAAGTCGCCGGGAGCCTCGAACGGAGAACTCGCACGATCGGGTTCGCTGGACCTCGACGCACCGTCATCTGCGTCGCCGCGCGGTTGCCCGCCCGGTGTAGGTCCTCGATCTCCCAACCGTCCGCCACCCGCGGTTCGGAGCCCTACCGGTCCGGGTTTGACCCCGGTCCTCGTGCCCCGCCCCAACTGGCGGCGTAGGAGATGTCTATCGGCTTATCTCTGTGGCGCGCAAGCGTTTTGGAGGAACTGTCGGAAGTCGCGTCATCGCCCCACGGGCCGTTGCCTGTGCACGGACCTGTGGACGACCGGTGGAGAACCGCGCGCTGCTGTGCACGACCGTCGGGCTGTCCGCACGGACGGTGCGCGGGGTCTGTGGATGGCCGACCGAACGGGAGGCCGGTCCCTGTGGAGAACTCGCGCGCCCTCGCGAGGGGGCGTCTCACGGTGCGAGACGGCGGAGGTGTGGCTCCGCACGCCTACGCTGGCGAGGTGCGCTTCCTCAACGATCTCCAGCCGCAGACCGACCTCACCTATGACGACGTGTTCATGGTGCCGGCACGCTCATCGGTGACCAGCCGCCTGGACGTGGACCTCTCGAGCTCGGACGGCACGGGCACCACGATCCCACTCGTCGTGGCCAACATGACCGCGGTCGCCGGGCGCCGGATGGCGGAGACGACGGCCCGGCGGGGGGCCATCACCGTCATCCCGCAGGACATCCCCGTCGAGATCGTGCGCGACGTCATCGCCTGGCAGAAGTCGCGCCACCTCGTCTACGACACCCCCATCACCCTGGCCCCCACCACCACCGCCGGTGAGGCCCTGGTGCTGCTGCACAAGCGGGCGCACGGCGCGGCGGTGGTCCTCGACGGCGAGCGACCCGTCGGCCTGGTGACCGAGACCGACCTCACCGGCGTCGACCGCTTCACCCAGCTCGCCGACGTGATGGTGCGTGCGATGGTCACCGTGCCCGACGGTGTCGACGTCGAGGAGGCCTTCGACACCCTCTCGCACGCCCGTCGACGCCTCGCCCCGGTGGTGGACCCCGAAGGCAACCTCGTCGGTATCCTCACCCGGTCCGGGGCCCTGCGTGCGCACCTCTACTCCCCCGCGGTCGACGCCTGCGGCCGGCTGCGCATCGCCGCCGCGGTGGGGATCAACGGCGACGTCGCCGCGAAGGCGGCAGCGCTGCTCGACGCAGGTGCCGACGTGCTCGTCATCGACACCGCCCACGGTCACCAGGAGAAGATGATCGACGCGCTGCGCGCGGTCCGTGCCCTGGACCCCCAGGTGCCGGTGGTGGCGGGGAACGTCGTCTCCGCGCAGGGCACCCGCGACCTGATCGACGCGGGCGCGGACATCGTCAAGGTCGGGGTCGGCCCCGGCGCGATGTGCACCACCCGGATGATGACCGCCGTGGGCCGCCCCCAGTTCTCCGCCGTCCTGGAGTGCGCCGCAGCGGCCCGCGAGCTCGATGGGCACGTCTGGGCCGACGGCGGGGTGCGCCACCCCCGCGACGTCGCGCTCGCGCTGGCGGCCGGCGCCGCCAACGTCATGGTCGGGTCGTGGTTCGCCGGCACGCTGGAGTCCCCCGGCGACCTCTACACCGACGAGGCCGGTCGCAGCTACAAGGAGTCGTTCGGGATGGCCTCCTCGCGGGCGGTGCGGGGCCGAACTGCCGGCGACACGGCATACGAGCGGGCCCGCAAGGCGATGTTCGAGGAGGGCATCTCCTCGGCGCGGATGTATGTCGACCCGGCCCGCCCCAGCGTCGAGGACGTCATCGACGAGATCATCTCCGGCCTGCGCAGCAGCTGCACGTATGCCGGGGCCCGCACCCTCGCGGAGTTCCACGAGCGCGCGACCGTCGGCATCCAGAGCGCCGCGGGCTTCGCCGAGGGGCGCCCCCTGCACACCTCCTGGTGACCCACCCCTCCCTCCCGATCTCCCCGACTTCGTCTGTCGTCGTGTCGCGACACGCCGCACCAGCGCCCCCGAACCAGCAATCTCACAGACGAAGTCGGGGAGGTGGTGGGGCAGGATGAGCCGTATGCCGTATGACGTCGAGCGAGTCCGTGCCCACTTCCCCGCGCTGAGCCACGGGGCGGCCCACTTCGACGGCCCTGGTGGGAGCCAGGTGCCCGACGTGGTGGGGCGCGCTGTCGCCGACACCCTCACCTCGGGCATCTCCAACCGCGGCACGGCCACCGCGTCCGAGCGCCGCGCCGACGAGGTCGTCACGCAGTGCCGGGCCGCGCTCGGTGACCTCTTGGGCGCCGACCCGCGCGGCATCGTCTTCGGTCGCAGCGCGACCTCGCTCACCTACGACCTGGCGCGCGCCCTGGCCAAGGGTTGGGGCCCCGGCGACGAGGTCGTCGTCACCCGACTGGACCACGACGCCAACATCCGGCCCTGGGTGCAGGCCGCCGAAGCAGTCGGCGCCACCGTGCGCTGGGTCGACTTCGACCCCCAGACCGGCGAGATGTCGGCGGATGCCGTCGCCGCGCAGCTGAGCGAGCGCACCAAGCTCGTCGCCACGACGGCGGCCTCCAACCTCATCGGTACCCGCACGCCGGTGTGCCGGGTCGCCGACCTGGCCCACGAGGTGGGGGCGCTGCACTGGGTCGACGGCGTGCATGCCACCGCGCACGCGTCGGTTGACCTGCCCGCCCTGCACGCCGACGTGTGGACGGCATCCCCCTACAAGTTCATGGGCCCGCACTGCGGGGTGCTCGCCGCCGACCCGACCCTCCTGGGGACCATCCACCCCGACAAGCTCCTGCCCTCGACCGACGCCGTGCCCGAGCGCTTCGAGCTGGGCACCCTGCCCTACGAGCTGATGGCCGGGGCCACCGCGGCGGTCGACTTCATCGCCAGCCTGTCCGACCTGGACACGCCAGTGACCCCCGAGACGCGGCGCGAGCGCGTGGTCGCGGGCATGGCTGCCGTGCGCGAGCACGAGCACGCCCTCCTCGAGGTGCTCGAGGCGGGCCTGCGAGGGATGGACCGCATCACCGTGCACAGCAACGCCCACGCACGCACCCCCACGATGCTGTTCACGGTCGAGGGGATGGACCCACAGGCGATCCGGATGGGCCTGGCCGAGCGCAACGTGAATGCGCCGGCGGGCCACTTCTACGCCCTGGAGTGCTCCAAGCGCCTCGGGCTGGGCGAGACCGGCGGGGTGCGCGTCGGTCTCGCGCCCTACACCTCCGCCTCGGACGTCGAGCGGCTGCTCACCGGGCTCGCCGAGATCATCTGAGCGAGGGAGAGCCGTGGTCGCCCTGCTCGCACCTCTCGAGGCGCCCGTCGACCCCGTCGACGCCCTGCGCCGGATCGCGTTCCTCCTCGAGCGCACCCGCGCCGGCACCTACCGCGTCGAGGCCTTCCGCAAGGCCGTCAAGACCCTGCGCGCCACCGAAGAGGTGGAGCTGCGCGAGCGTGCCGAGTCCGGCACGCTCCAGGAGATCCCCGGCATCGGGAAGTCCACCAGTGCGGTGGTCGCGGAGGCGCTGGGAGGTGAGCTCCCGGCATACCTCGCGTCGTTGCAAGCCAAGGCCGGCGGCCCGCTGGTGGAGGGCGGGGACGCGCTGTATGCCGCGCTACAGGGCGACTGCCACCTGCACTCGGACTGGAGCGATGGCGGCTCACCGATCGACGAGATGGTGCTGACGGCCCTCGAGCTCGGACACACCTGGATGGTGCTCACCGACCACAGCCCGTCGCTGCGGATCGCGAACGGTCTCACCGCCGAGCGACTCGCGACCCAGATCGGCATCGTCGACGCCCTGGACCGATCACTCGGCGGGGCGATGCGGGTGCTCAAGGGCATCGAGGTCGACATCCTCGACGACGGCACCCTCGACCAGAGTGAGCACATGCTCGGCCAGCTCGACGTGGTCACGGCCTCGGTGCACAGCAAGCTGCGGATGAATGCCGGGCCGATGACCGCGCGCCTGGTCGCCGCCGCCTCCAACCCGCGCGTCACGGTGCTGGGCCACTGCACCGGGCGGCTGGTGGAGGGGTCTCGCGGAACCCGGCCGCAGTCGGACTTCGATGCCCGAGCGGTCCTCGAGGCGTGTGCCGAGCACGACACCGCCGTCGAGATCAACAGCCGCCCGGAGCGTTGCGACCCCCCGGACGAGCTCATCGAGCTGGCGCTGGAGCTCGGCTGCCTGTTCGCCATCGACTCCGACGCGCACGCGCCCGGCCAGCTCGACATGAAGGCCTACGGCTGCGCCAGGGCAGAGACACTCGGGGTGCCCGCCGAGCGGATCATCACCACGTGGGACGCCGAGCGGCTGCTCGCGTGGGCCGACCCCGGGCGGTGATGGGGACCCGTTTTGGCGAGCACGACATCTGTCCCATATGCTTTCCGAGTCCTCGACGGATCCGAGCGCTGCGCGCTGCGCGACGGTGAGGGTCCAACCAGAGGTTGGGTCCCCATCGTCTAGCGGCCCAGGACCCCGCCCTTTCACGGCGGTAGCACGGGTTCGAATCCCGTTGGGGATACGCATGAAAGGCCTTGCACCATCAAGGCCCCGTAGCGCAGTTGGTTAGCGCGCCGCCCTGTCACGGCGGAGGTCGCGGGTTCGAGTCCCGTCGGGGTCGCTCCGGTGCGGAGCGGTCGGAGAAATCCGGCCACACCGCGTCATCCGGCCAGGTAGCTCAGTTGGTACGAGCGTCCGACTGAAAATCGGAAGGTCGGCGGTTCGACCCCGCCCCTGGCCACCACGGAACGCGTCTGTGCCCACCCACGGACCGCGCAGCGGCCGACAGGCCCCGAGAAGGTCGATCGGCCCCGGTCGTAGCATGAGGGCATGACGGTAGACATCAGCACCAGCCTCGGCGATCTCGTGACCCAGGACCCGCGCCGAAGCAGGGTCCTCGAGGCGTTCGGCATCGACTACTGCTGCAATGGGCACCGCTCCCTCACCGACGCGACACGGGACGCCGGCCTCGACCCGACCGAGGTCGCAGCCGCCCTCGACCTCCCGGACCCCCCACCACAGAATCACGCAGCAGCATCACTGGAGAACGCAGACCTCGCCCACGACATCGTCGACACCCACCACGCCTACATGTGGGAGGAGATGCCGCGGCTCCAGGCGCTCGTCGACAAGGTGCACACGGTGCACGGCGACCGGCACCCAGAGCTGGCGAGCGTGCGCGCGACCTTCACCGCGGCGGTGGCCGCCCTGGACCCGCACATGACCACCGAGGAGCGAGTCATCTTCCCGGCGATCAGCCGACTCGAGAAGACGCAGGCCCCGGTCGCGTTCGGCTCGTTCGCAGCGCCCATCGAGGAGCTGCGCGCCGAGCACGACGCCGTCGGCGCCCTCTTCAAGGAGCTCCGCAGGCTCACCGACGGGTATGCCGTGCCCGAGGACTCGTGCGCCTCCTACCGGTCGATGCTCACGGGGCTGGAGGAGATGGAGCTCGACCTGCACGAGCACATCCACAAGGAGAACAACATCCTCTTCCCGCGCGTGCTCGAGCTCGAGGCCCAGGTCGCACGGTCCTGAGAGCTCCGCACCCGGAGTCGAGGAAGGCCCCGCCGCGCGTGACGCCGACGGGGCCTTCTTCGAATGAGGCGCTCGGTCTCAGCGCTTGGTGTTGACGATCTCACCGCACGCGACGGGCAGCGTTGCCTGGAACAGGCTGTCCACCGAGCTCCCGTCACCGTTCAGGTCGGTGCCGTGGATGACGATGTGCAGGTTCGAGAGGTTCTTCGCGACGGCCTTGGGGACCACGACGCTGCGGTGGTAGTCGATGTTGCCTTTGGCGTCGGCCGTGAGGAAACGTCCGAGGGTCAGCCCGCTCGTCGGGCTGGTGTCGCCGGTGGCGGTGAGCGAGACATCGATCGGTCCGTACTCGGTGCCACCCTCACCGAGCGAGATGAGCCCGTCGGGCATGCCCGCGATGAAGGACGAGGGATCGATCGGGTCGCCGGTGTTCACGTCTGCGTCGATACCCGGGCACTCGTTGCGGGCCTGCGTGTCGCCATGGATGTGCATGGCATGCGACTCGCCAGGAGTGAGGCCCTTTGCCGACAGGTCGATGGCCAGGGTCCGGCCGGTCAGGCGCATCGAGGCTTGGCCGTGAACGTCGGACCCGCCGTCGGCGACCGCGTTGTGGGGGACGGGCTTGAGGTTGGCCTGGAAGTTTCCGGCGCTGACCGCGAAGGCGGCGCCCGCGGAGAGGGCCACCGTGGCCGGGACTGCGAGAAGGACTGCGTAGCGCTTCTTCATTGGTGTATTCCTTCACCTGGCGGGCTGTGGTCGTGCGCTCTGCACCAACCCTGCGTGGTGTTCGTCACGCCCTGCCCACTCGGATTGGTCTCCACCTCTCGGATCGTCCGGATGCCGCGCCGGCGTGCCCGCCGCAGGAGCGTGGTGTCGGGATGCTGCTCCCGATCCTTGATCGCTGCCGGGCACGCCGGGCGGCCCCGCCGAACGCTGCAGCTCACGCAGCGCTCGGTGGTGCGCAGTTCTCGCTGGCGGGACGGCCTACTTGACGCTGCCGGCCGTGAGGCCACCGACGAGGTGCTTCTCGATGATGGCGAAGAGGATCACGACGGGCACGATCGCGATGACCGACGCCGCCATGAGCTGATCCCAGTTCTGTTCGTAACCCGTGACGTAGGACCGGAACCCGACGGTCAGCGGTTTCTTGTCGTCGTCGATCATCAGGGTGAGCGCCACGACGTATTCGTTCCACGCCGCGATGAAGGTGAAGATCGTCGCGGTGACCAGACCCGGCAGGGTGAGTGGGAGCATGATCTTCAGGAGTGCCTGCATTCGCGACACACCGTCGAGGGCGGCCGCCTCCTCCACCTCGAGGGGGATCGAGGAGAAGAAGCCGTGCAGGATCCAGACCGCGAAGGCCAGGTTGAACGCGGCATTCGTGAGGATCAGCGCGGCATAGGTGTTGATCAGGTTGAGCTCGAAGAACTCCCGGTAGAGACCGACCACCAGTGAGGTGGGGGCGAACATCTGGGTGACCAGGACGAGCAGCAGGAACGGGGTGCGCCCGGGGAACTTGTGCCTGGCCGTCATGTAGGCCGCCGGCACCGCCACCAGGACGACGATCACCGTCGACCCGAGGGAGATGAGCACCGAGGTCTTGAGCCAGTTGAGGAACCGCTCGTCGCCGAGGACCGTGGCATAGGTGCTCCACTGCCACTCGCGCGGGAAGATCGACGGCGGGGTGGCCTTGACGTCGCTGGAGGTGCGCAACGAGTCGAGCACCATGACGACATAGGGAGCCAGGAACACGAAGCCGACGACGGCCCCGGCCAGGCTCAGCAGGCGCGGGTTGCGGGTCTTCACTTGGTCTCCTCCCGCCAGTTGACGATTCTCATGTAGACCACGACGACGAGGAGGATGAGCAGGACGTTGATGATCCCTGCCGCCGCGGACATGCCCACGTCCTTCTCCTGGCTCTTGAAGGCGAGCTTGTACATGAAGGTGATCGTCGTGTCGTGGGAGAAGCCGGGGTTGCGGTCGTTGAGGGTGTAGACGATCGGGAAGCTGTTGAAGACGTAGATGATGTTGAGCACCGCGGCCACCATGAGGGCCGGCTTGAGCAGCGGCAAGGTGATGCGTCGCCACCTCTGCCACGGGGATGCGCCGTCGACCACTGCGGCTTCCATGACGTCGCCCGGGATGGCGTTGAGCCCCGCGACGAAGACGAAGATCGTGAACGGCAACGAGACGAAGATGCCGACGGCCACCATCGAGGCCATCGTGAACCGGTCGTCGCCCAGGAAGTCGACCGAGGTGTCGATGAGGCCGACCGACTTGAGCACGTAGTTGATGAGCCCGTAGTTGTAGTCGTAGAGCAGCACGAACAACTGGCTGGTGATGACCAGGGACGCCGCCCACGGCACGATGACGGCCCAGCGCACGAAGCGGCGACCGGGGAAGTCCTTGACGAGGAACTGGGCCAGGCCCAGGGCGATGAGGATCGTGAAGAACACGACGGTGAAGACCCAGATCGCCGTGTTGGACAGCACCGTCCCCAGCGACGGGTGGCTCAGCACGGCGGAGTAGTTGCTCCAGCCGGCGTCACCCTTGCGCAGCCCGGTGATCGAGTACTCCGAGCGGGACGCCTGGAAGAGCATCACCGCCGGGTAGAAGACGACCCCGATGATCAGGGCGAGTGCGGGGGAGAGCCACAGGAGGGCGACGAAAGGTCGAACTCGCCCCACCCCGTTGTGGCCGCTGGGGCAACGGTGCTGCTGGAGGTGGTGTCAGCCACCGTTCTCGGCGGTCTTCTGGAGCGAGTCGAGGACGGTCTTGGGGTCGTCCTTCATCGCCGAACCGAGGTTCTGCTGGACCGCGAGCTTGATCTTGTCCCAGGTCGGGTCATCGGTCGGGGTGAGCTGCGCGTTGGGCAGGGTCTCGAGGTAGACCTTCAGGGCGTCGTCCTTGGAGAAGTACTCCACGCCGGAC
>JBDTDY010000374.1:0-11896 GCA_039922835.1 Ornithinibacter sp. | reverse complement strand
GCAACGCCCCGGCTGGGCCGTGAACGCGCACCCCGACGCCACGGTGGCCTGGACCGACCCCACCGGGCGCACCCGGGCCACCCACCCGATCGACACCCTCCACGGACTCATCCTCCACGCACCGACGTCGAACCCGAGTCCCGGCGAGCCCGACCCGCCCGCGGCACGGCATCCCACGAGTACCGCGAGAACCCTCATCCCCGACGGGCCCCACACCCCACTGGAGTTCGCCCTCGAACACCACCTCGGCGGCCGCAGCGACCGACGCCGACCCAAGGTCGACACCCGAACACCCCTAACCACCTACCGCCTCTGCGACACCCCACCCCACACCTGCCACAGCCGACGACGACGCTCACTGTCCTCCTCGACCGACCCACCACCCTTCTGAGACGAGCCGCGATCAGCCCATGGGTCGCAGGTGGGACTGGTCGGAGACCCACATGCCGAGCAGTCCGCCGAAGTGCGCCTCGAACCGGTCCCACTCGTGAGGAGGGTAGGTCTGCTGGATCGTGGAGGTGAGCATCGACAGGAAGTCGGGCCCATCGATCCAGTCCAAGACCATCTCGTCGACGTGCGGCAGGGCGCTCTCGCAGAACTCGCGGTAGCGCTCGGTCTCGAAGTAGTCGTCGGCCAGTCCCTGGTATGCCGCGAGCTTGCCCTGGTAGTCCAGCGCCTCGTCGTCCGCGACGGTGAACCAGTCGCCGGTGTCCACCTGGGTGCGAGGTGCACGACCGGTGGCCGCGCAGTAGGCAGTCCAGCGCAGCAGCGCGGACATGGCCCACGGGAAGTAGTAGTGCAACGACGTCACGGCCACGTCGGGACACGCGTTGGCGTAGTCGATCGGGTAGACCATGCCGTCCTTGATGAGCATCTCGCAGGAGTTGAACTCCCAGCGGAAGAAGGCGTTGACGGTCTGCGAGATGGCGACCACCTCGCGCCCGACGTCCTCCGAGAGGAAACCGTGGGTCACGGCATACCTCTTGTGCATCGGCTCGTCGGGGCGGAAGTCCATGACCATCGTCTCCGGCCCGATGGTCAGGCTTCGCGCGAAGTGCTCGAAGTCCGGTACCGACGCCTGCAGGTGCATGAGCATCTCGCCCGACTCGTCGTAGGCGCGGTGCAGCTCGGCGCGGTCGCGCACCATCGACACACCCCGCCAGCCACCGCCGTCGAAGGGCTTCATGAAGAGCGGGTAGCCGAGGGAGTCGGCGACCTCGTCGAGGTCGAACCCGCGGTTGTACTTCGAGGAGGTGTAGGCCCAGCGCGCGTTGTCGACCGGATTCTTGTAGGGCACCAGGACCGTCTCGGGCACGTGCATCCCGAGGCGCATCATCGCGCAGTAGGCGGAGTGCTTCTCCATCGACTGGAAGGTGAACGGACTGTTGAGGAGGTAGACGTCATCCATCAGCGCGACCTTCTTCAGCCACTCCCGCGGGTGGTAGTACCAGTGCGCGAGCCGGTCGATGACCAGGTCGTGACGCACCTTGTCGCGCAGGTTGAACGGCTCGATGGTCAACCGCTCGGTCGTGAGGGAGTGCGACCTACCGTCCGGGGCAGTGAAGACCCCCAACCGCCGGGCAAGCGCCTCGAACGCGCTCGGCCAGTCCTCCTCGGCGCCGAGCAGCAGTCCGACGAGGTGGTCGCTGGTGTGGGGCATCGAGGTCTCCTGTGGGACGGGGTGGGTGGTCAGACGAAGCGTGGGAGGTGGTGCGCGAGCTGGCGTTGCCACCAGGGCCAGTCGTGGGCGCTGTCATCGCCCCAGACGTCGAGCTCGTGTCGGATCCCCTTGCGCGAGAGCAGCTCTGCGAACTCCTGGGTGGCGGGCAGGGACTGGGTCGGCGAGACCTCGAAGGCGCCTCGCCCGACGACGAGCAGGATGGAGACCCGTGACCTGATCCAGTCGAGGTGGTCTCCCTCCATGCCCGAGACGTATGCCGTGGGGTTGGCGAAGTAGGTGGCATCCCCCACCTCGCCCCAGCCGTTCCACGTCGTCGGGTCGTAGTTGCCGGACAGTCCGATCGCGATCGGTGCGACGTCGGCGCGCTGGAGGGTGAAGTGCACGGCGTGGTAGGCGCCGAGCGAGACCCCGGCGGTGATGATCTCCTGCTGGCCACCGCACTGCTTGAACACCCACGGCACGACCGCGCCGGAGAGCCACTCGGTGTAGGTCTCGGAACGAGCAGCCCGCTCCTCGGTCGGAATCGAGGAGTTCGACCAGGTCCACCCGTCGAGGGAGTCCACGCAGAACAGGCTCATCCGACCGGCGTCGACCAGGGGGCGCACGGCATCCAGCATGCCGTTGCCGCCGGCGTCCCACGCGGAGCCGCCCTCGGAGGGGAAGAGCAGCACCGGCCGACCCCATTCCCCGTGCCGCACGACCTCGAGCCCGACGTCGTGCCCGGGCACCGGCAACCGGACGCTGGTGGTCTGCATGGTCCCACCCTGCCGTGGGGCTCAGTCCCCCGCAACCACGGTTCGCCACACGGCCTGCAGCACCTCGGTGAGCCCGGGGTCGAGAGCGTCGCGCCACGCGGTGTAGTTGTGCAGGTCCGCGACCTGGCGGTAGCCGACCTCGTGGCCCGCGCGCCGCAGGGCGCTCGCCATGTCGCGGTTGTTGGCCGCATTCTCCTCCAGCGCTCCGCACGTCATCCCGACCGAGAGTGGGTGCTCGGTGTGCCGGGTGTCGAGCACGGTCTGCACGAGTCGGGAGATCCGGCCGAAGTAGCGGTAGTCGCTCTCGGCGCCGTCGTGGCGCACCTGGAAGAAGGACCCCGACTGCGAGAACACCCCGCCGACCCTCGGCGATGCGAGCAGCCCGAGCAGGAGGGCCGTGAGGCCACCCAGGCTCGCGCCCATGACGACCACCGGGTCGCGCACGACATAGCGCTCGGCGATCCTGTCCAACCCGGCATCCGCGATGGTGCGCAGGTACTGCGGCGAGCCGGAGTACCAGGCGTCACGCACGACCGGGTGCACCAGTCCCACACGGTGCAGCGGGAGCCGGCCGTCCTCGACCAGGGCCCCCGCATATGTCGTGATCCCCGCGAGGAGGTCGTACTCCGGCCCGTCGTGCACCAGCAGGAGCGGAGCAGCCACGTCATCGGGAAGGCCGTCCGGACACCACATCGTCAGCGGCACCTCGTCGGCGGTCTCACCGGCGAGCGCCATGGTGTCCAGGCGCCCCGTTCGCACCGGCGCGCTCAACCAGGCCGGAGCGCGGTAGCCCGGCATCTCGAGCACCGAGCGGTCGCCGAATGCCGTGGACACCGTCGTGGGGTTGTCGGGGTCGAGCACCACGCTGACGTCCTCGCCCGCGCGAACGGCATACCGGTACTCCAGCCGGGTCAGCGGCGGCCGGGGCAGGTCGAGCACCCAGGCATGTCCGGTGCGGCTGAACTCGCGCCGGCCGGCGACCACCGCGTCACAGTCCAGGGAGACGGCGGAGACGGCCGGGTCGTCGGTCTCGAACCGGAACCGGACGTGGTCGTCGAGGAGCTTCGGGTGTGGCACCGGTCAGAAGAGGGCGCTCATCAGGGCCGTGCGGCCCTTGCGCACCCGCTCGTCGTGGCTGCCGACCACGGCGAAGAGATCGAGCAGGTGGGCCCGTGCGCGGTCGCGCGCCTCCTCGTCGCTGCGGACGATGTCCAGGAGCCGTGCGAACGCGTCTTCCACGTGCCCTCCCACGATGTCGAGGTCGGCCACGAGGGTCGCGGCATCGACGTCGGTGGGGTCAGCGGCCGCGGCGGCGCGGGCAGCAGCCAGGTCCACGCCCTGGGTGCGCTGCATGAGCTTGACCTGCGCCAACCCGACCTCGGCCTCGTAGTCCTTCGGGTTCTCGACCAGGGCCTGCGCGAATGCCGCGGCGGCCGCTTCCATGTCCCCGACCTCGATCGCGTCGTAGGCGGCCTGGTGGAGCGGGGGGACCTCCTCCTCGACCGGGCCGACGGGCTGCTCGAGCTCGACCCTCCCGGTGACGCCGTTCTGGATCGCGGCCTGGAGCAGCTGGTCGATGACGATGCGCACCTCGGACTCGGGCTGGACCCCCGGGAACAGCGGGACCGGCTGACCCTGGAGCAGCCCGAACGTCGCCGGCACGGACGGCTGCCCGAAGGCCTGCACGAGGAGCGGCTGGAACGCCTGGAGCAGCTCCGGTGACGCGGTGAGGTCCGCCGTGAGGACGAGCAGGCGGCCCTGGAGCGATGCGGCCACCCGGATGACGGTGTCGACGAGCTCGCGGGTCTGGGGGTGCGCCGAGGACCACAGGACCAGCACCCCGGGGACCTGCACGGTGCGGCTCAGTGCTTGCTGGAGGTTCGCGGCATCGACCTCCACGACCAGCCCGGCGGGGACGGGCAGCGCGCCTGCGGGCGCCCGGTCACTTCCGGCGGGCGCGGTGGAGGGAGCCTGCGAAGCACCGGCTGGCACGGGCACGCCCACCGAGGACAGGTCGACGGCGCCGCGGATTCCTGCGGGAGGGGTGGTCTCACTCATGGAGTCGATTGTGTCAAAGCCGTCGGCGACCCGCGGTCAGCGGCCCTTGCCCGACACCAGGAGATCGCTGGCGGCGATGGCCACGGCAGCACCGGACGTCGGTGGCAGGACCATGGCAATCGGTTCGAGGCTGATGAACTCGGCGGCGGAGGTGACCTTCTTCTTGCCCGCCACGCCCGCCAGGTCTGCCGGGAGGGTGAGCTCCTTGGTCTTGGCGGAGGCCGTGTAGGTGTCGGTTCGTCGCATCAGCGCGAAGGTCACCGCTCCCCCGTCGGCGAGCCGGAACGACACGGCTCCCTTCAGGTCCGGGGTGTGGGTCTGGGTCAGCGTGCCGAGCGCGCCGAGGTCCTTGCTCTGCTTGACCGCCGAGGCCTTGAGCGCGACGGCGAACGGGTCCGTGGTCGTGACGAGGGCGGACGCCTTCGGGGCCGGGTGGGCCAGCGCCGCGGCATAGGCCTTCACGACCTCCTCCGGCGACCCGGGGAGACCTTCCTTCGCGGTGGTGGCGAGCATCGGGGCACCCTCCGAGGGGGCTGCCAGGGCAGGAAGCTCGGATCCGGCCAGCATCGCCACCGCAGAGACGATGCGGAAGGGCTCCGCCGGAGCCGTCGACACCATGACGTGCAGGAACTGGACGTTGGTGGATTCATCGAGGGTCGCCGCGAGGATCGCCCGCGGCCACTCACGGCCCTGCGACTGGCCCAGGAGGGTCGGCTCGGGTGGAATCTGGAGGGTCTCCGGCGGTGGTGCTGCCGCGCCACGCGCCGCAGCAGCATTCGCGACGGTCAGGGCGTCACCGGCCAGGACCTTCGCGCGCGCGGCGTCTCCCGCCTTCCCCTTCTGCGCGGCGACGGCCTCGGCCTGCGAGACCAGGCGCGCCGCGATCGCCCCCGCACCCTCGGCGTCCAGTGGCGAGGAGGTCGATGCCTCGGGAGGAGCCGGGTGCAGCCCCACGAGGGCGTCCTGGGCACCGCACCCGCCCAGCAGCAGTGCACTCGCGGTGACCGCGCAGAGCGCGAGCCGGGTCCGGGCTGCAGTACGTCGGCGACTCATCGAGCCACCTCCTCGGTGGTGGTGGTGTCGTCGGCCGTGGTGTGCGCGCCGATCCTGGTGTCCGTTCCGGACATGGTCGTCTCGTCTCCGGTCGCGTCGTCCCCGGCATCCGGTTCCCCTGCTGCAGACTGCGCGGCACCCTCGCTGCGCCGGTGCGGCAGCAGCAGGAGCACACCCCCCGCAATGAGGAAGAGTCCGATCAGGGCGGCGACGACCGCTTCGACGAACCACGACTTGTCAAGCACCGTCAGGGTCACCGACGTCAACGGGGCGCCGGTAGCGGCGATGACCAGGGTCTCCGGTGCCTCGGACTGCAGCACCGTGAGCCGCACCGGACCCTTCGCACTGTCCTGCTTGCGCCACAGGTCGGCCTCCCCGAGTGCCGGCGGCTCACCGGACCCGCGGGTGGTGGTGGTCAGGGCCCAGTCGCGAACCGAGACCCCGGTGACCTCCTGGTGTCGCGATGACCCCACCACCGCAGTGGCGTCGGACGGGTTGGCCAACGCCATCCAGACCGAGCCCCCGCTCGTCGTGGTGGCGCTCACCACCACGTCGGAGTCCACCCGGTTCAGGACGTCCGGCTGGATCAGGACGGGGACGTCGCTGTCGGTGGCCAGCGTGAACTCCGCGGTGCCGGAGCTCCCGAGCTGGGTGGCGAACCACGCGCCGACGACGACGAGGCCGAGCCCCAGCAGGGACAGGACCGCGCCGACGACGCGCTTGACGATGGTGACCATGGGGTCGGTTCCTTCGGATTCTGGGGTGCCCCGGTCACGATCCGGTGACGGGTCTGGTCTCCACGATGACAAACTCGGGAGGGCTGCGACAAATCCCCGCACGCTCGGGCGTGACCCAGGACACGCTCGACGAGAGCCGAATACCTGCCAGATCGGCGGTTCGTGGCGCCCACACTGTCGAACGTCCCCGCGGGGCACGCGCAAATCCACTAGTTTCGATGCCGTGTACGCCTCGAACAGAGTGGCCTGGAGCGAGGTCGGCGCGGTCCTCTTCGACCTCGACGGGGTGCTGACCCCGACGGCGGGTGTGCACATGCGGGCGTGGGCCGAGATGTTCATCGCCTTCCTCGCCGCGCACGAGGACCCCGCCGCGGACACCTCCCCCTACACCGATGCCGACTACTTCGCCCATGTCGACGGCAAACCGCGCTACGACGGGGTCCGCGACTTCCTGGCTTCGCGTCGCATCACCCTTCCCGATGGCACTCCTGAGGACCCGCCGAGCGCTCGGACCGTCTGTGGTCTGGGCAACCGGAAGAACGACGCCTTCACCGTGGTCCTGGAGCGCGACGGAGTGACTGCCTACCCGGGGTCGGTGGCTCTGTTGGACCGGTTGCGCGACCTCGGCACCCCTCTCGCAGTCGTCTCCTCCTCTGCCAATGCGCCGGCGGTGATCGCTGCTGCGGGCCTGACGGACCGGTTCGTCGCGGTCGTCGACGGCGCGGTCGCCGTCACGCTCGGGCTCCCCGGCAAGCCGGCCCCGGACACCTTCCTGCACGCGGCCGCCGCCTGCGGGGTCGACCCCTCTCGGGCGGTCGTCGTGGAGGACGCCGTCTCGGGAGTGCGCGCCGGCGCCGCGGGGTCCTTCGCCCTGGTGATCGGTGTGGACCGCGGTGTCGGGGAACACGCCCTGACCTCCGCCGGGGCAGACCTCGTCGTGACGGATCTGGGGCTCCTCGCATGAACCCGCGCAGCACCGGGTCCGACCCGTTGGACCGGAGCCGCTTCCCCGTCGACCCCTGGCGCCTCGTCGAGTGCGAGGCAGACCTCGAGGACCTCAGGGTGACCGAGACGCTCTTCACCGTGGCCAATGGCTACATCGGGATGCGAGGCAACCCCGAGGAGGGTCGGGAGGCGTTCGAGCACGGCACCTACGTCAACGGCTTCCATGAGACCTGGCCGATCCGGCACGCGGAGGTGGCCTTCGGGTTCGCCACCACGGGACAGACCATCGTCGACGTCCCCGACGCCAAGCTCATGAAGCTCTACGTCGACGACGAACCCCTGGTCATCGGCACCGCCGACCTCGAGAGCTACGAGCGGTCCCTGGACTTCCGCGACGGCGTGCTCCGCCGCTCGCTGATCTGGCACACCCCCTCCGGCAAGCGGATCCTCGTCGAGTCCTCGCGGATGGTCTCGGTGGCACAGAGACACCTCGCCGTGCTCACCCTCGAGGTGACGATGCTCTCCCACGACGCCTCGGTCGTCATCTCCTCGCAGATCCTCAACCGACAGGACGGCGAGGACGAGTACCACGAACGAGCCCACGCGATGGGCAGTGCCGCCGACCCGCGCCGAGCCGCCGCGCTCGAGGGCCGGGTGCTCACCCCGCAGCACCATCACGCGTCCGACGCCCGCACCGAGCTCGGATTTCGGTGCGCGAACTCCGGCATGACCGTGGCTGTGGCTGCCCACCACGTGGTGAGCACTCCTGACGACTCCACGACCGAGTCCCTCGCAACACCTGACGAGACCAAGACCGTGTTCCGGGTGGAGGCGCGCGCGGGCAGCACCGTCCGCATCGAGAAGACCGTGGCCTACCACACCTCGCGCAGCCTTCCCGTGCCCGAGCTCGTCGACCGGTGCGGGCGCACCCTGGAGCGAGCCTCGCGCCACGACCCGGCCCACCACCTGCGGGAGCAGCGCGAGTGGTACGACCGCTTCTGGGCAGCGAGCGACGTCGAGATCACGGCTGGGGGTCCCCACGAGACCGCGCTCCAGCAGGCGATCCGGTTCAACCTGTTCACCCTCGCGCAGGCGAGTGCCCGGGCCGACGGCCAGGGTGTGCCCGCCAAGGGCGTCACGGGCTCGGGCTACGAGGGCCACTACTTCTGGGACAGCGAGATCTATGTCGCGCCGTTCCTCACCTACACCAGCCCGCAGCTCGCCAGGAACCTGCTCCACTTCCGCAACCGGATGCTCCCGGCAGCGCGGCGACGGGCCCGCGACCTCTCCGAGCGTGGCGCCCTCTTCCCGTGGCGCACCATCAGCGGCGAGGAGGCATCGGCCTACTACGCGGCGGGCACGGCACAGGTCCACATCGACGCCGACATCGCCCACGCGCTGGTGCAGTACGTCAACGCGACGGATGACGTGGGCTTCCTCGCGCGCGACGGACTGGCGATGCTCGTCGAGACCGCCCGTCTCTATGCCGACCTCGGGTTCTGGCGCAGCAACGGTGGGGACTCGTTCCACATCCACGGCGTGACCGGCCCGGACGAGTACACGACGGTGGTGAACAACAACCTCTTCACGAACGTCATGGCGCGGTTCAACCTCGAGCAGGCGGCTGAGGCGGTGGAGCGGATCCGCCGCGAGCACCCCACGGACTACACGCGACTCGAGCAGCGACTGGGAGTGAGCAAGCGCGAGGTGCGGGAGTGGAAGCGATGCGCCGAGAAGATGCACATCCCCTTCGACGAGGGGCTGGAGATCCACCCCCAGGACGACTTCTTCCTCGACCGTGAGGTCTGGGACCTCAGCCGCACGCCCGCCGAGCTCCGACCCCTCCTCCTGCACTATCACCCGCTGGTCATCTATCGCTTCCAGGTGCTCAAGCAGGCGGACGTCGTGCTGGCCCTCTTCCTCCAGGGCGACCGGTTCTCGGCGGAGGAGAAGCGAAAGGACTTCGAGTACTACGACCCCATCACGACAGGAGACTCCAGCCTGTCGGCCGTCGTGCAGTCGATCATCGCTGCCGAGGTGGGGTATCACGAAGTGGCGTTCCGCTACTTCGTGGATGCACTGTTCGTCGACCTGGCAAACCTGCACGCCAACACCGTCGACGGCCTGCACATCGCCTCGGCCGGCGGGGTCTGGGCGGCCCTGGTGAACGGCTTCGGCGGGATGCGCGACCACGGCGGGAAGCTCGCCTTCGACCCACGCCTGCCGGACGGATGGGGCGAGCTGACCTTCCGCCTCACGTGGCGGGGCACTCGCGTGCGGGTGACCCTGGAGCCGGAGTCGATGACCTTCGTGGTGGAGGAGGGTGAGACCGACGTGCCGGTGGAGGTGCGCGGCGCCGCCCACCTGGCCACTTCGTCCGGGCCGCTCGTGGTGGCACTGCACGGGCGCGGACCCAGGATCGACGGCGTTCTCGGGGACACCCCTCAGACAGGCGGAACCCGCGCGGACGGGAGCAGGATCACCGCCGGCGTACCGGACCCGATGCCGGTCGAAGCGGACCACGACGACGAGCCCGCGTTCGAGAACGCCGCTCCCTGAGGGCTGCCCGTCATCCCGGCCGGACCCCGGATCGCACTGAGCTGACCAGCACGTCGGCTGCGGAGTAGGGATCGGTGCGGCGGGCCGCGACGTCGGCAGCAAGTGCCTGCAGCCGACCTCCTCCGGTGGTCCCCGACATCCCTGAGCGCAGCGCCTCCAGCGCCAGCGCCTCGACCTCACGGGATGCACGGCGGGTGCGCCTGGCGAGCAGCCCGTCCTCACCGAGCCAGTCCCTGTGGTCGCGGATCGCTCCGACGAGGGCCTCGATCCCCGTGGCGGTGTGAGCCTGCGTCGACACGACGGGTGGGGTCCAGGACGGCGCACCACCACGATCGGCCATGGCCACCATGGACCTCAGCTCGCTGGCGGTGCGCGCGGCTCCGTCCCGGTCCGCCTTGTTGACGACGAGGATGTCGGCCACCTCGAGGATCCCCGCCTTCGCAGCCTGGATCCCGTCCCCCATCCCCGGCGCGAGCACCACCACCGTGGTGTCGGCGGTGCCGGCGACCTCGACCTCGGACTGGCCGACGCCCACGGTCTCGAGCAGGATGACGTCGCAGCCCGCGGCATCGAGCACCCGCAGCGCCTGTGGCGCGGCACGGGACAGGCCACCGAGGTGACCGCGGGAGGCCATCGAGCGGATGAAGACCTCGGGGTCGGCCGCGTGCTCGCTCATCCTGATCCGGTCGCCGAGGAGGGCCCCGCCGGAGAAGGGCGAGGACGGATCCACGGCAAGCACGCCGACGCGCCGACCGGCGCAGCGGTATGCCGTGACGAGGGCACTCGTGGCCGTCGACTTCCCGACCCCGGGCGCCCCGGTCAGGCCCACGACGTGGGCACGACCGGCATCCGGCACCAGTGCGGCCATCACCTCGCGCAGCGCCGGGTGGCCGTCCTCCACCAGGGAGATCAGCCGGGCGACGGCACGCGGACGTCCCTCCCTCGTCGCTGCGACGAGGGAGGGGACGTCAACCGCGCGGGGACTGCTCAGGATCAGTCCCGGGCAGGGACCCTGACGATGAGCGCATCGCCCTGGCCACCACCACCACACAGTGCGGCAGCACCCACCCCGCCGCCGCGGCGCGCGAGCTCGAGCGCGAGGTGCAAGGTGATTCGGGCGCCGGACATGCCGATCGGGTGGCCCAGGGCGATGGCGCCACCGTTGACGTTGACCTTCTCCGGGTCGATGCCCAGTTCCTTGGTGGAGGCCAGGCCCACAGCGGCGAACGCCTCGTTGATCTCGACCAGGTCGAGGTCTTCGGGTGAGATGCCTTCTCGTGCACAGGCCTTGGCGATCGCTTGGGCAGGCTGGCTCTGGAGGGTGGAGTCGGGCCCGGCGACCACACCGTGTGCGCCGATCTCGGCCAGCCAGCTGAGCCCGAGCTCCTCGGCCCGGGACTTGCGCATCACCACGACGGCGCACGCCCCGTCGGAGATCTGCGATGCGGAGCCGGCGGTGATGGTGCCGTCCTTGGCGAAGGCGGGCCGCAACCGTCCGAGCGACTCACCGGTCGTGTCGGCGCGGATGCCCTCGTCCGTGCGGAACTCCAGCGGGTCGCCCTTGCGCTGGGGGATCGTGAGGGTGACGACCTCGTCGTCGAAGTAGCCGTCCTTCCAGGCGCGGGCCGCGAGCTGGTGGCTGCGGGCCGAGAAGGCGTCCTGCTCCTCGCGGGTGAAGGCGAGGTCGCCGGTGTTGGCGGCCTCGGTGAGCAAGCCCATCGCCTGGTCGGTGAACGCGTCCCACAGCCCGTCCTGGGCCATGTGGTCGTGCATCGTCACGTCGCCGTACTTGAAGCCGTCGCGGCTCTTCTCCAGCAGGTGCGGCGCATTGGTCATTGACTCCTGGCCGCCTGCGACGACGACGTCGAACTCCCCGGCGCGGATCAGCTGGTCGGCGAGGGCGATCGCGTCGATGCCCGAGAGGCACACCTTGTTGATGCTCAGGGCGGGGACCGTCATCGGGATGCCGCCCTTGGATGCCGCCTGGCGGGCCGGGATCTGGCCCTCACCCGCGGTGAGCACCTGGCCCATGATGACGTAGTCGACATCGGTGGGCGCCACGCCCGCCTTCTCCAGCGCGCCCTTGATGGCGAACCCGCCGAGGTCTG
>JBDTDY010000373.1:0-8394 GCA_039922835.1 Ornithinibacter sp. | reverse complement strand
TCCTGCTGACGAGGCCCCCGTGGCCGAGGCATCCGCTGACGAGGCCGCTCCGGCCCCCGAGGCATCCGTCGACGAGGCCGCTCCGGCCGCCGAGGCATCCGCTGACGAGGCCGCTCCGGCCGCCGAGGCATCCGCTGACGAGGCCGCTCCGGCCCCCGAGGCTCCTGTCGACGAGGCCGCTCCGGCCGCCGAGGCGGAGCAGGCCTGAGCCTCCTCCCGATCCGAGACCGCACACCGAAAGAAGCGATAACGACTCATGGCGAACTACACCGCCGCTGACATCAAGGCGCTCCGGCAGTCCACCGGCGCCGGCATGCTCGACGTCAAGAAGGCCCTCGAGGAGGCTGACGGCGACCGAGACAAGGCCACCGAGATCCTCCGGGTCAAGGGCCTGAAGGGCGTCACCAAGCGCGAGGGCCGCACGGCCTCCAACGGTCTGGTCATCGCCCGGGCCTCAGGTGGCGAGGGCACCCTCGTCGAGGTCCTGTGCGAGACCGACTTCGTCGCCAAGGGTGAGAAGTTCCTCGCCCTGGCCGACCAGGTCCTCACCCAGGCCGTCGACACCAAGGCGGCCGACGCCCAGGCACTGCTCGCGACCACGCTTCCGGACGGCCAGACCGTTCAGGAGCTGCTCGACGGCGCCAACGCCAGCATCGGCGAGAAGATCGAGGTCAAGCGAGTGGCCCGCCTGGAGGGCGAGCACGTCGTCTCCTACCTGCACAAGACGAGCCCCGACCTGCCTGCGCAGATCGGTGTCCTCGTGGCGACCGCCGGTGGCGACGAGCAGGTCGCGCGCGACGTCGCGATGCACGTCGCGGCCTTCAGCCCGACCGTCCTCACCCGCGCGGAGGTGGACGAGACCACGGTGGAGAACGAGCGCCGCGTGGCCGAGGCCACCGCCAAGGAGGAGGGCAAGCCCGAGGCCGCTCTGGCACGCATCGTCGAGGGCCGGGTCAACGGTTACTTCAAGGAGAACGTCCTGCTGGAGCAGCCGTTCGCCAAGGAGCCGAAGAAGACCGTCGCCAAGGTGCTGGAGGAGTCCGGCGCCGACGCCAAGGGCTTCGTCCGCTACCGCGTGGGCGCCTGAGCACGAGGCCCCACCACGCAGCATCGGGTATGCCGTCCACTCACCAGAGTGGGCGGCATACCGCGCTCTGCAACAGGTGCGGCTGAGCCGGCATCCCCAGCAGATGGGTCGAGCCGAGCGCCCGACTCAGGAGTCGAGGACGCCGCGACCAGTCACGGGCGGGCGGTCGCTCCACGGGAAGGTGATCCACCGTTCGGTCTCGCGCCAGACGTAGTCGGGTCGCACGACCGAGCGTGGCTTGGCGTAGATCGTGGCGGTGCGCACCTCGCCGACCTTGCCCGCGCAGAACTGCTGCACCGACTCCAGGGTGAGTCCGGTGTCGGCCACGTCATCGGCCACGAGCACCAGCGCATCGTGCAGGTCCACGAAGTCGGGGGCCGGAGGCAGGATGCGCGGCACCTCCAGCCGCTCCTCGACCCCGGTGTAGAACTCGACGTTCATCGTGTAGGTGTTCTTCACGCCCAGGGCGTAGCCGAGCGCACCGCCGATGAGGAGGCCGCCGCGGGCGATCGACAGGATCATGTCGGGCACCCGGTCGGCGGCGATCCGCTCCGCGAGGTCCCACACGGAACGGTCGAAGTCAGCCCAGGTGAGAACTTCGCGAGTGTCGTCCACGCACGCATCCTCGCACCAGAGCGCATTCGAGCGCCCCGGAGCCAGCAACGATTCGGTGGGCACCGTGCAGACCGAGCAGGACCAACGCCCACGTCCACGGGCCCCAGACCACGCCCCCGATGCCCTCCCAGACGGTGTTCGCCGCGGACGAGGAAGGCTCCTCCTGGGTCGCTCGGACTGCGGAGGTGGTGGCCATCAGGGCCAGTACGCAGGACAGCGCGACCGTCGGCCAGGGGAGCCACCGGGGGCCGTCATGGGTGAGCATCGCGGGCACCGCCAAGGCCAACACCCCCGCGGCCGCACCGTATCCACCGGCGGAGACGAGGTAGTCGCCAGCATCGGGGGAGTCGCCGAAGAACTGGAGCCAGATGGCTCCGTAGCCGACCAGCACCCCGTTCAGGGCGGTCACGATGACGGCCCCCACCCAGGCGAGCGTGGCCCAGGTGCGGCGGGCGGGGACGGCAGTCATCTCTGGCTCCTTGGTGGGTGGGGGCACACCCCCAGCATCGGGGGATCGCAGGCTCAGCGGTATCCGGCCCCGTACTCAACCGGTCGTGGCGCGCGGTGACGGCCAGGAGGGTGGGCTCCGGCATCCGGGCTGGCCTGCGGTGGGCCCACCGCCCTCCGTGTGACAGGATCGGGCGACCGCCATGACCCTGCCAGGAGGCCCCGTGAGCATGCACGCCCTGACCGAGGCTTCCCCATCCCCAGAGCAGGCCGATCGCCCCCGGCGCGTCCTGCTCAAGCTCTCCGGCGAGGTCTTCGGCGGCGGCAGCGTGGGCGTCGATCCCGACGTCGTGCGGGGCATCGCGCGCCAGATCGCGGCAGCGGTGCGCGAGGGCATCGAGGTGGCGATCGTCGTCGGCGGTGGCAACTTCTTCCGCGGCGCCGAGCTGCAGCAGAAGGGGATGGACCGCAGCCGGGCCGACTACATCGGCATGCTCGGCACCGTGATGAACTGCCTGGCCCTGCAGGACTTCCTGGAGAAGGAGGGCATCGACACCCGCGTCCAGACGGCGATCACGATGGGCCAGGTCGCCGAGCCCTACATCCCCCGGCGCGCCATCAGGCACCTGGAGAAGGGCCGGGTCGTGATCTTCGGTGCAGGGGCCGGGATGCCGTTCTTCTCCACCGACACCGTCAGCGCCCAGCGCGCCCTGGAGTGCCGCTGCGACGCCGTCCTGATGAGCAAGAACGGTGTTGACGGCGTCTACGACTCCGACCCCCGCAGCAACCCCGACGCGCGCAAGCTCGACACGGTCACCTTCGCGGATGCGCTGCGCAGCGGCCTGAAGGTCGTCGACGCGGCCGCGTTCAGCCTCTGCATGGACAACGCGCTCCCGATGGTCGTGTTCGGGATGGAAGGCGACGGGAACATCACCCGAGCCCTGCGCGGGGAGCCGATCGGCACGCTGGTCTCCGCAGGGTGACCCCACCGAAGGCTCCGCTTTGACACACTGGCACCCACACCGCCGCGTCCCCACGCGACATACCGAAGGAGAACCGCCGCGATGATCGACGAGACCTTGTTCGAGGCCGAGGAGAAGATGGAGAAGGCCGTCGAGGTCGCGAAGGAGGCCTTCTCGGGCATCCGCACCGGTCGTGCCCACCCCGGCATGTTCCAGAAGGTGCTCGTCGACTACTACGGCGCCCCCACCCCCCTCCAGCAGCTCGCCTCCTTCCAGACCCCCGAGGCGCGCACCATCATCATCAGCCCGTTCGACAAGTCCTCGATGCATGCCATCGAGAAGGCGATCCAGGTCGCCGACCTCGGGGTCAACCCGAGCAACGACGGCACGATCATCCGGTGCATCATGCCGCAGCTGACCGAGGAGCGGCGCCGCGAATACGTCAAGATGGCCCACGGTCAGGCGGAGGACGCGCGCGTCTCGCTGCGCAACATCCGCCGCCAGGCCAAGACCACGCTGGAGAAGCTCGTCAAGGACGGCGACGTCGGCGAGGACGACGGCGCGCGCGGCGAGAAGGAGCTCGAGTCGGTGACCAAGCGCCACGTCGACCAGGTCGACGACATGCTCAAGCACAAGGAAGCCGAGCTCCTCGAGGTCTGAGCGCAGTCCTCCCGACGATCATGACCGAGCTTCCCAGCCAGCGACAGGACCTCTCCGAGGGTGACCCCCCGAAGCATGCCGTCGTGGCCGCGCCGACCACGAAGAAGCCCAAGGCGGGTCGAGACCTGCGCGCTGCCGTGGGGGTCGGCCTCCTCCTCGGCGGGCTGGTGATCGGCACCCTGATCGTCGATGCTCGTGCGTTCCTGGTGGTGCTCATCGCCGCGATCTGCCTCGGTGCCTGGGAGCTGAGGCGGGCGATCGCTACCAAGGGTGCGGTGGTGCCCTTCCTCCCTCTGGTGCTGGGAGCGGTGGGAATGCTCTCCTCTGCCTACCTGCGCGGCGCCGAGGCCCTCGTCATCACCTTCGGGCTGACCCTCATCGGGTTGCTCGTCTGGCGGGTCGCAGACGGGCTGGCCGGCGCCGCCCGGGACCTCTCCGCGTCGGCGTTCGTCGCGTTCTACCCGATCTTCCTCGGCGGGTTCGCCTCCCTCATGCTCGCCGCCCCCGACGGGCGTCAGCGGATCGTCGTGTTCATCCTCGTCACGGTCTTCTCCGACATCGGCGGGTATGCCGTGGGCGTCGTCTTCGGGAAGCACCCCATGGCACCGTCGCTGAGCCCGAAGAAGTCGTGGGAGGGCTTCGCGGGGTCCGTCGGGACGTGTGCGGTGGTGGGGTCGCTGGCCATGCCGTTGTTGCTGGGCGGCATCTGGTGGACGGGCGCCGTGCTGGGCGCGGTCGCGGCCGCCGCTGCGACACTCGGGGACCTCATCGAGTCCAGCATCAAGCGTGACCTCGGCATCAAGGACATGGGGTCACTCCTCCCGGGTCACGGCGGACTGATGGACCGTCTCGACTCCCTGGTCGTCGTCGCGCCCATCGCCTGGGCGCTGCTCCTGCTCTTCGCCCCCGCAGGCTGATCGCCGACCTTCAGCGACCCCCCGGACGGCCGCGGTCGAGCACGTCCTGGAGGAAGGGTGTCGGCTGCACGACGTGGATGCCGTCCGGGTCGGTGACGCTCAGGCACTCCACCCGGCGGGCCAACCAGTGGAAGGTGTCGAGGGAGACCGGGGCGACACCCTCGGTGCGCATTGCGGTGGCGACGGCGGGCACGAGGTCGAGCGCGACAGCCGTCTCGCGGGGCGTGGCGCACGACTGCAGCACGATGGCATGGCGGTGCGGGATGGCGAAGACGAATCCGTTGTGGTCATCGAGGTCAGGGAGCCATTCGCGCACCGCGTCCGCGAGGAATCGGGCGAAGCTGGCCGTGTAGGGAGAGTCGCTCGTGATCGTCCAGACCCGACGGGTGGGCTCACCGGCGCGCTCCACCTGGACGGGAGTCCTCTCGAGCCGGCGGTGCAGGTTTCCCCGGCCGATGTCGACGAGGCGGGGCAACCGTCGACCGATCGAGGCCACGCGCGCGTCGGGCAGCGCGACCACGGCGCTCGGCAGGTCGAGGGTGAGGATCTCGTGGACGCCGTCGATGAACGCCGTGGCGTAGCCGAAGCCGAGGTCGGTGGAATGGATCCGGTCGGCATCGACCAAGCGCGAGGTGAGCGCGGCCTCCAGCTCCTGTGTGGGGAGGGAGGACCGGTCGAGGGAGACGGCGCCAGCCAGTGTCTCGAGGTGGTCGCGCACCGACTCCGACCACCGGGACGTGTCGTCGTCGACATCCGGTATCCGCATGGTCGGCACGGCGGGCACGATCAGGGCGGGCACGCTGGGCATCCGGTGACGACCCCGGCCGGCCTGGGCGCCCCTCCACCGGCCGAGCAGCCTCATCTGCGGTCCCCTCCCCGTCGTCGGGACCCTCTTCTCGACCCCCGGCGCGTTCAACGCTAGGGCTTTGGTGCTGGGCCGCGGGCGGCATTGGGAGGGATCCGCGTGAACCTGAGACAATCGGTGCACCATGGAGCAGACCCCCAGCCCCCGTCCCGCCCCCGGGCAGCTCACGTTCGCCGCGCCCCGTCGGGGAAAGCCGCCGCGACACCTCGCCGACCTCTCGATCGCCGAGCGCCGGGAGGCGGTCACGGCCCTCGGCCACCCGGCATACCGGGCCAACCAGCTCTCCACGCACTACTTCGAGCGGCTCGTGGAGTCCCCGGAGGAGATGACCGACCTGCCCAAGGTGGTCCGCGACGACCTGGTGCGCGACCTCCTCCCGACGCTGCTCACGCCGGTGCGCCAGCTGACGGCCGACCGTGGCGCGACGGTGAAGCAGGTGTGGCGCCTCTTCGACGGTGCGCTCGTGGAGTCGGTCGTCATGCGGTATCCGCGCCGGGTGACGGTGTGCATCTCCAGCCAGGCGGGCTGTGGGATGAACTGCCCGTTCTGCGCCACCGGGCAGGAGGGCCTGACCCGCAACATGTCGGCCGGCGAGATCGTGGAGCAGGTGGTCATGGCGGCTCGGCTGCTGCGACGCGGAGAGCTTCCGGTCGTCGGCGAGCAGGGGGAGCACGCAGGGCTCGGCGAGGAGGCCGACGAGCAGTCGGGGGAGCCGTTCGGCCCCGACCGGGTGAGCAACGTCGTCTTCATGGGCATGGGGGAGGCGCTCGCGAACTACAAGGCCGCGATCGGCGCGATCCGCCGCCTCACCGAGCCCGCACCCTCGGGTCTGGGCATCTCCGCGCGCGGCATCACGATGTCGACCGTCGGGCTCGTCCCCGGCATCGACAAGCTCACCGAGGAGGGCATCCCGGTCACCCTGGCGCTCTCGCTGCACGCCCCCGACGACGAGCTGCGCGACGAGCTGGTCCCCATCAACACCCGGTGGAAGGTCGACGAGGCCATCGACGCCGCCCACCGCTACCACGTGGCCACCGGTCGCCGGGTGAGCATCGAGTACGCCCTGATCCGCGACATCAACGACCAGGCCTGGCGCGCGGACCTGCTGGGCGAGAAGCTCGCCAGACGTGGCCGCGGGTGGGTGCACGTCAACCCGATTCCGCTGAACCCCACGCCGGGCTCGAAGTGGACGGCATCGCGGCGCGGGGTCGAGCAGCAGTTCGTCGAGCGGTTGCGCGCGCACGGCATCCCGACGACGGTGCGCGACACTCGCGGGTCCGACATCGACGGGGCCTGCGGGCAGCTGGCAGCATCGACCGCGTGAACCACCCTGCTCGGATGCGACGCGGCGCCCCTTTCCTGGTGTTCCGCCTCGCGCTGCTCCTGGGCGGCTGCGGCGGGGCGCCCGAGCTCCCGAGCAACCTGCGCGGCGCCGACGAGCACTCCAGCGGTCACCAGAGTGCAACGGCCTCGCCCTCCAGCCCCGCGAAGGTCGTTCCGGCGGTGGCTCTTCGGCGCGGGGAACGGTTCCAGAGCATCACCCTGCCGCAGGCCTACTCCCCGAGCTCGCCCACCCCGGGTGGACCCGACGACTACCGCTGCTTCCTGGTCGACCCGGAATTCGCCTCCGACCAGCTCGTCAGCGGGGTGGAGATCGAGCCCGACAACGCGACCATCGTCCACCACGTGATCGTGTCCAAGGTCGAACCGGGCCAGGTCGCCCAGGCCGAGGCGTTGGATGCCGGTGAGCCGGGCCAGGGGTGGACCTGCTTCGGCGGGAGCATGCTCTCCTCGGCCTCACCTGGGGGCAACCTCGACCAGGCCGACTGGGTCGGGGCGTGGGCCCCCGGCGGTGGGGAGCGGGTCATGGCAGACGACGTGGGAATCCCCCTCGCGAAGGGGTCGCAGCTCGTCGTGCAGGTGCACTACAACCTGCTCGCCGGCACCGGCTCCGACCGCAGCACCGTGCGCCTGCGCCTCTCGGAGGCGGCCGGCAGCACCAAGCAGGCGCTGGAGACGATGCTCTTGCCGGCTCCGGTGGAGCTCCCGTGTCGGGACGGCAAGACCACGGCGATGTGCAGCAGGGTCGTGTCGGTGGCCGACATCCGCACCCGCTTCGGCCAGAACCCCGCCACCGCGGACCTGCTCCACCTCCTGTGCGGGCCCCTGGAGGAGGGACCCGTCCAGGACTGCGCCAGGCCCATCCGGGAGAAGGGCACGATCCGGGCGGTGAGCGGGCACATGCACCTGCTGGGGCGCGCCATCACGATCGACGTCAACAAGGGCACCGCGCGGGCGCAGCGGGTGCTCGACATCCCGGTCTGGAACTTCGACGAGCAGGGGTCCGTCGCCCTGGACACCCCGGTGGAGGTCGGCCCGGGTGACACCGTCACCGTGACCTGCACGCACGACCAGTCGCTGCGCGACCTGCTGCCCGCGTTCGCGGGGCAACGCGAGCGCTACGTCGCCTGGGGTGAGGGCACCACCGACGAGATGTGCCTGGGCATCCTGCTGGTCACCCGTCCCTAGCCCCCGAGACCCGTCCGGATCAACCGGGATGCACCTTCCACGGCCCCTGCGTAACATTGGCCTACCAGCACCGCCGAACGAAGGGCTGCCCCGCACGGGGCGTTCATGACTGAGACCAGCAAGGCCGACACCGTCGGCACCGGCACCCGCACGGGCGGCCCGAACGAGACCCAGCACACCGTCGTGGTGCCCAACAGCATCAACATGGTCTCGCTGCTCGGGCCGCGTGACGAGCACCTCAGCACGATGGAGAAGGCCTTCGACGCCGACCTCCACGTGCGGGGCAACCAGATCACGCTGCGTGGGGCGCCT
>JBDTDY010000372.1:0-3966 GCA_039922835.1 Ornithinibacter sp. | reverse complement strand
GGCGCCCCGGCTCACGGCGATGGCGATGGCTGCGAGACCGACACCGCCGCACCCGAGCACCACCACGGCATCCCCGTCCTTCACCACGGCGCGGGAGACCACCGCCCGGTAGGCCGTCGCCACGCGGCACCCGAGGGCTGCCGCCAGGCCGGGGTCCATGCCGTCAGGGAGGGCCACGAGGTTGGTGCCTGCGGCATGCACGGTGACCAGCTCGGCGAACGAGCCCGGATCGGAGAACCCCGGCTGACGCTGGTGGGGGCAGACCTGACCCTCGCCTGCCCGGCACACCGCGCACTGACCGCACGCCATGACGAAGGGCGCGGTGACGGTTCGACCGACCCAGGACCGGTCGATTCCCTCGCCCACCGCCTCCACGACGCCGGCGAACTCGTGACCGGGGACATGGGGGAAGGAGGTGATGTCCGGGTCGTGGCCCATCCACCCGTGCCAGTCGCTACGGCACAGCCCGCTCGCGGCGACACGCACGATGGCGCCACCGGGAGGAGGGGTCGGGTCGGCCATCTCGATGATCTCGGGAGCCAGGCCGAAGCCGGCATACGTCAGTGCTCGCACGGAAGCCACAGTGCCAGTGCCCAGTCGCTGCGCGCGCACCTGGTCGGCGCGCGCGGACGGGGGGAGTGGACCGACGGGGAACCCCGCAGGTCGGGCACCGTGTAGAACGGAGCCATGGATCCCCGCCTCGCCGGCCGCGCCGCCCGCTCCCTGGACGCCCTGCACGCCCTGTCCTACTTTGCGCCCGAGGTCGAGGCCGAGGTGACGGCGCTCGGTGTCCGCCGTGGCATGGGGGCCTACTTCGCATCACGCTCGGCAGCGATGGGGCGCGTCGGAGCCGGCGCAGTGGCGGCGACCTTCTTCGTGTTCAACCCCTCGCAGGTCGCGCACTTCATCCCGGGCGCGTGGGACGCTGCGAGCCCGGAGGACGTGGTGGCCGCGAGGTATCGAGGTGTCTCCGCCGCCTGGGAACGGCTGTTGGGCCGCGAGGTGCTTGGCTCTCCTGAGGTCAGCGAGGCCGCTGACCTGGCTCGGCAGGCGGCGGCGGGGTGCACCGTCTCGGGTCGACCGCTGTATGCCGCACACGCAGACCTGGCCTGGCCACAGGAGCCGCACCTGGTGCTCTTCCACGCGCTGACCCTGCTGAGGGAGCACCGCGGCGATGGGCACGTCGCCGCGCTGGTCGGCGCCGGTCTTACCGGCCTCGAGGCCCTGGTCACCCACACGGCCACCGGGAAGGGTTTCACCCGCACCGCTGCACGGGCCACTCGCGGCTGGTCGCAGGAGGAGTGGGCGGCCACCGAGGCCGCTCTCGCGCACCGCGGGTTGATGACGAGCGACGGATCCCTCACCGACGACGGGCGCGGCCTGCGGCGGGCCGTCGAGGTCGCGACCGACCAGATCGGGGTTGCTCCCTGGGAGTCGCTGGGGGAGGCGGGCACCGAGCGCCTCGCCCAGCTCGGCCTCCCGTTGGTGCTCACGGTGCGCGACAACGGAGCGTTCCCCGCCGACGTCTTTGCCTGAGGTCCATTGCGGTCCCCTGAGGTCGTGCGCGGTTGCGGCGGGTGGGCCTCGTCACGGTTCGGTCACGTCCGCTGGACAGCCTGACGCTCCGCCCCACGTAATGGCCATACTGGTCGCGTGGCGCATGGGAGCGCTCCCACCGGTGGGAGCATGGGCGGGTCCTCGACCCATCACCCTCCCGTCGCCGCACCTGGTCCCCGTGCCGGGGCCGTCCGGGAACCCGGTCTCGGCACGGGAACCAGGCCCACGCTCGATGAGGTGGCCCGCCATGCCGGGGTGGGACGTGGCACGGCATCCCGGGTGCTCAACGGGTCGCCGCAGGTCTCCGTCCGCGCACGCTCCGCGGTGCTGGCCTCGGTGGAGGAGCTCGGTTATGTCGTCAACCCCGCCGCGCGCTCGCTCGTCACGCGTCGCACCGACACCGTGGCCCTGGTCGTCTCGGAGGCAGGGGACCGGCTCTTCGGGGAGCCCTTCTTCGCAGCCACCGTGCGCGGCATCAGTGAGCGACTCTCGGCCACCCCCTACCAGCTGCTCCTTGCGATGTCCGGCAGTGAACGAGATCGGGCGAGGGTGGCGACCTATCTCACCGACCAGCGTGTCGACGGTGTGCTGCTCCTGTCGTTGCACGCCGATGACGACCTGCCCGAGCGGCTCGAGGCTCGGGGGGTGCCGACGGTGGTGGGTGGTCGGCCGCCTAACGTGCAGCCAGCCTGCGTCGTCGACGTGGAGAACCACGCCGGTGCTCGCGTCGCGGTCCAGCACCTCCTGGAGACCGGACGACGCCGGATCGGCATCATCGCCGGCTCCCAGGACATGACCTCAGGTCGCGACCGCGTCGAGGGTGCCCTCGACGCGCTCGAAGGGGCAGGTATCGACCCGCGTGTGGTGCCCATCGCCATCGGCGACTACAGCGAGCGCAGCGGGGAGCGCGCCATGCGCGAGCTCCTGGAGGGTGAGCCGCTGGATGCCGTGTTCGCCGGCTCGGACCTCATGGCAGCCGGAGCGCTGCGGGTGCTGCGCGAGTTCGGGGTCGGCGTGCCCGACGAGGTGGCCGTCATCGGTTTCGATAACGCCCCGGTCTGCCGTCACACCCAGCCCGAGCTCTCCACCGTGGCCCAACCGGTCGAGGAGATGGGGGCGGTGATGGCCGACCTCCTGGTCGAGCGGCTCGCGGGGCGTGAGGTGCCCGCGCTGACGTTGTTACCGACGCGACTGGTCGTGCGCGCGTCGACCTAGTCCTGGTGGGAGCCGTCGTCCTGGGATCGCGGAATCAGGATCCCCGCGAGCGCGAGTGAGCGGATCACTCCCGCGTCGAGGCCGTCCGCCACCGCGCTGCCACGCAGCACGGCATCCACGGCGGCTTGCTCGTGTGCAGGCACGTCGATGCGTCCGACGCGGGTGACGAGGAGGGTGGCATTGCACCCTTCCCACCTGTGCGCCAGGTGGCGACGGGGACGCCAGCGGGTGGGCTCGGCACCCTCGCGCGTCGCATCGTGCTGAGCGAGGACCCCCATTGCCTCGCTCCGCTGAGCCGAGCGCGCGCGGGCAGCGAGGGCACGTGACACGTCGTCGTCGGTCACGGCATCGAGGGCAGCCTCGAGCGCGGCTCGCGCCGCGGCTCGTCGGTCTCGGGAGGTCGCCGGGTCGAGGGCGTCGACCCCGAGCGGGAGCGACGCGCGGGCGTCGGGGTCTTCGTCCAGGCGGTGCCCGGCAGCACGCACGAGGTCGTCGACGAGGTGGCGCACGGTCCAGACGTGCACGCCGAAGGTCAGGTGGATGCTCGTGCCCCCGAGGGCGGAGGCGCTGTGCAGCCACCCGCGAGGGAGGTAGAGCGCGTCCCCGGGTCGCAGCACGGCGTCGAGCACTGGCTCGGAGGCGGTGGCCTCGCGCACGGCATCGCGGCGGTCGGTCCACGGCTGGGTGCGCAACGGGGCGTCGAGCACCGGTGGCCGCACCCGCCAGTGCTTCTCGCCCTCGACCTGCACGACGAACACGTCGTGGACGTCGTAGTGGTCGTCGAAGCCCCTGTTCTGCGGGGGCGTCACGTAGGCGTTCACCTGCACCGGGTGGCCCAGGTCGGCGGCGAGGTCCTGCGCGGCGGAGACGACCGACGGCCAGGTGCGGTGCAGCCCCTGGAGCACGATGCTCGCGCCTCCGGCGAACAGACGCAGCACGCGGTCCTCGCTGACCTGGTCCCCGATGGCCGCGCCCACGCCGCCACCGAGGGTGTAGGACGCGGGGTCGAGGGTGGCGCCCTCCTTCGCCATCCGCAGGAACGGGGTGCGCAGCGCCCGTTGAGCGAGGAGGGCATCGACCGAGGCCGCACTGAAGCCGTGTTCCGGGGGCGGAAGCTGCGCTGCACGACTCAGCACGGGAGCGCGACCCCAGTGCTGCTCGGCGAAGATATCCCGGTCCAGGGCAACCACGGAG
>JBDTDY010000371.1:0-2931 GCA_039922835.1 Ornithinibacter sp. | reverse complement strand
CACAGCCCGTTCGCCCGCACTGTAGCGGACGCGCCGCGCACGACCCGATTTCGGATCACGCGGAGGCGGCCATTAGGCTAACCCCTGTTGCGAGATGGTCGATTCGCGTCGACCGCAACGAGCACGCGGGCGTAGCTCAATGGTAGAGCCCCAGTCTTCCAAACTGACTACGCGGGTTCGATTCCCGTCGCCCGCTCCAGAGGATGAGGTATGCCGCCCACGCACCAGCGTGGGCGGCATATCTTGTCTTGCGGGTGAGCCGAGGACGTCAGGCGCGGAAGGCGATCCAGGCGTCACTCATGCGCTTTGCCTGACCCGGCGTGAACATGTTCATGCACTCGTCCTGCGTGTAGTCCATGAAGTTGTGGATCGGGTCGAGGCCGGGTGCGCTGCAGGTGTCGGCGTTCGTGGGACAGTTGAACTGGGGGATCGCTTCCCTGGGGGTGTCCGCGACGAAGTCACCGCTCGCGCTGCAGCCGTGGGCGAAGGTGTGCTCGAGCATCAGCCAGTGCCCCACCTCGTGGGTCAGGGTGTCGCCGAGGCCGTACTTCCACGGGTTGCCCTCCTCGTCGACGCCGCCCGGCATCGACTCATCGAGCATGACGACCCCGTCGATGTAGGCCCGGCCCTTGTTGTAGTCCCTGGGGAAGTAGGCCCAGCCCAGGAGCCCGCCACCGATGTCGGCGGCATAGACGTTCAGCGTCTCGGAGTCACCCTCGTGCAGCGCCTTCTTCATGTCGCGCTCGGTCTTGCCCGGCGCGACGTGCGCCCAGGCCGCGTTGACGTTGAAGGTGGTGTCGGTGAGCTTGAAGCGGAACGGGGTGTCTGCAGCAGTGGTGCCGCTCGCGGGGTCGTTGCCCGAGTAGGCGTTGTTGAGCACCTCCATCTGGTCCTTGATCATCGTGTTCATGCGGGTGAGCGCGTCGCCTTCGAGCTTCTTCTCGGTGACGACGTGGAAGACCGTCTTGATCTCCACCGATCCCTCCTTGAGCAGCGGCGCGGACTTCACGGCGCCGTAGGCCTTGGCCTCGTTGTCGGGGTAGAGCTTGGGCTCCTTCGCCGTGCTGCCGTCCTTGACACGCGCTGCGCTCGAAGCAGCCCCGTCGTCGATGCAGGCCTGCACGCCGGGGGAGGGGGCGAGCGGAGCGGAGGCCGTGGCCGTGGCTGCGCCCCCGCCGCTCGCGCCGACGGCCAGCAGTCCGGCGAGGAGGGCGCCGGCACCTGCGATGCGCCGTCGGTGGGGAGAGGTGAGGTTCATCTGGGTCCTCCGGTGGTCGGGCGTCCGGATCCGGACGCGCTGCGTGCGGAGGCTACCGTCGAGCGGCCCGCCGTGGGGGCTCTCGCGCCGTTTTGGTGCCTCGCTGATCGCCGGTAGCATGACCTCTTGGTGCCGATCCGGTATGCCGTTCGCGCGCGTACCGACCGAAGTGCCCGTCCACGTCGGGCCGGCTGGTCCGGCCCACCGATGTCCCCGACCCCCATGCTGGAGTGCCTGAAGTGAAGAGTGCCGTCGAGACCCTCAGCCCGACCCGGGTGAAGCTCACCGTCGAGGTCCCCTTCGAGGAGCTGAAGCCGATGCTGGAGGACGCCTACCGCACCATCGGGGCGTCCGTGCAGATCCCCGGATTCCGCAAGGGCAAGGTCCCGAACCGGATCATCGACCAGCGTGTCGGCCGCGGGGCCGTCGTGCAGGAGGCCGTCAACGAGGCCCTGCCGAAGTTCTTCGCCGAGGCCGCCGAGGCCGAGGACGTGCGGGCCATCGGCGCCCCCGAGGTCGACGTCACCGCGGTCCCACTCGAGGACGGCCAGGACTTCACCTTCACCGTCGAGACCGACGTGCGCCCCGAGGTCGAGCTCCCCGACCTCGAGGGCATCGCCATCGAGGTGGAGCCGGTCGCGGCATCCGATGAGGACGTCCAGGAGCGGATGACGTCCCTCCAGGAGCGCTTCGGCTCCCTGGTCGGGGTCGAGCGGGCCGTGCAGGACGGCGACTTCGTCTCCATCGACCTCTCGGCCACCATCGGCGGCGAGGAGATCGACTCGGTCTCCGGCGTCTCCTACGAGGTCGGCTCCAAGAACATGCTCGAGGGCATGGACGAGGCCCTGGTCGGCCTCTCCGCCGAGGAGACCACCACCTTCACCGCGCCGCTGGCCGGGGGCGAGAACGAGGGACAGGACGCCGAGTGCACCGTCACCGTCCTCTCCGTCAAGGTTCGCGAGCTCCCTGAGCTCGACGACGAGTTCGCCCAGCTCTCCTCCGAGTTCGACACCCTCGAGGAGCTGCGCGCCGACCTCGCGAAGCAGGCCGAGCAGGCCAAGAAGTACGAGCAGGGCATCCAGGCCCGGGACAAGCTCCTCGAGCACCTCCTGGACACCATCGAGGTCGCCGTGCCGGAGGGCGTCGTCGAGGCCGAGGTGCACAGCCACCTCGAGGGTGAGAACCGGCTCGAGGACGAGGAGCACCGCGCCGAGGTGCAGGAGAGCACCCGTCGCGCACTGCGCGCGCAGTTCCTCCTCGACGCGATCGCCGAGAAGCTCGAGGTGCGTGTCGAGCAGCCCGAGCTCATCGAGTACCTCGTGATGAGTGCCCAGCAGTACGGCATGGACCCCAACCAGTTCGCCCAGACGATCGACCAGCAGGGCCAGATCCCCTCGATCGTGCAGGAGGTCGCCCGCCGCAAGGCGCTGGCCGCCGTGCTCGACCAGGCGAAGATCACCGACACCGACGGCACGACCATCGACCTCGACGAGCTCGTGCCCCAGGACGACCAGGACGCCCTCGCCCAGGCGCTCGCCGCCGCGGGTGTCGACGAGGCCGCTGACGACGAGAGCCCGGTCGACGAAGCCGCTGACGACGAGATCGTCGCCGACGACAGCCCGGTCGACGAGCCCGCGGCCGAGAAGGCCTGAGCGCTGGTCTCAGCGCGCTGA
>JBDTDY010000370.1:0-2619 GCA_039922835.1 Ornithinibacter sp. | reverse complement strand
AACTACCGTGGTGACCATGAGCACCGTCAGCGTCGCCGAGACGGTGGGCAGGGTGCCGCGACGTGGAGGAACCCTTCGCATGTTCGCCGACGACCACGCCTTGGAGGGCTTCGTCGTGAAGGACACTCCCGCCTGCCAGCTCGCTGACGCGGTGCGCATCGCCGACGGGAACGGGTGGCTGTGACCCGGGGAGGGTCGGACCCGGATCCGGACTTCCTGGAGTTCGTCCACGCCCGTCAGCACACGCTGCTCCGCGCTGCGTTCCTCCTCGGTGGAGATCCCGACCTGGCAGAGCGCGCGCTCCTCGAGGCGCTGACCGCGCTCGCGCGCGAGTGGGAGAGCGTGCGGGAGGAGCGACCGGATGCCGTGGTGCGCACTGTCCTCTACCGCGACGTGCTGTCGTCGGTCCGTCGGCGAGGTCGAGGTGCTGACGGCGCCGTCGACGACGCGGATCGTGACGTCGAGGCCGTCGAGGCCGTCGATGACGCGAGCAGGGAGGACCGGGACCACCGCGACGACGAGGAGGAGGAGCGACGTCGAGAGGTCATGGTCGCGCTCGACTCCCTCACGCCTGCGCAGCGAGCCGTCCTCGTGCTCCGCGTCTACGACGAGCGGACCACCCACGACGTCGCCGAGATCCTGGGGGTGCGAGCCGGGGTCGTGGAGGAGGCCATGGCGGCTGGGCTCACCGCCGAGACACTGCTCTCCCGAGAGGCCCTTGAGCTGGCCAGCGAACAGGTCGTCGAGACCGAACTTGCCGAATCCGCATGGGCGCGAGCCGTGCTGGCTCGCCGCGCCGTGCGGCGGAGGTCCGTGCTCGCGGTCGCCGGGCTCGGCGCGGCAGGGGTTGTGGTCGCGGTGGTCCGCCGCGACGGTGCGCGGAGCGCGCTGCGGGTCGCTCCGTCGCCGACGACCTCACCCACCGTCGGGCGGGACGGAAACCTCCCGTTCCTCGGCGTGGGCGGCATCCGGGTGAGCCTGGCTCCGGAGGCCGTCTTCGAGCCGGACCTGCCCCGCTATCCAGATGCCGACTCCCTTGCCCTTCCTGCGCGGCTGACGACGGGGGAGGACCGGCCACGCACGGTGCTCGACCCGAACGGCATTGCTGGAGTGGAGGGCTCGGTTCGGACCGTGTTCCTCGTTCATGCCGACGGGGGAGGCTACGAACCGGTGGTGTTCATTCCGGCCGAGGTCCCCACGCACCTGACCGTCCCCGGGGTGCGCCTCGGCGGCAGCGGAGCGGCCTCCGGGGACAGGGTGCCGGTTCTCGGACCGCGCACGATCGCCGAGGACCGCCACCGCCTCGTCTTCGTGCAGCCCGCCGCCCTCATCATCCTCGACACGCGTGATGCCTCGACGCGCTGGATCGAGGTGCCAGACCCGAGCCTCCTGAGCGCCGGGTGGGCCCGCGACGGGGAGACGGTCATCGCCCGCGGCGCCACGGACTCCTGGGTCATCGGCAGCACCACCGAGAAGGTGCGTCGCGCGGAGGGGCCGGTGGGCGCGGAGTGGGTCGACCTGGTCGACCTCGGCTCGCGCAGCCTGCTGCGGAGCTTCTCCGGTGCCGGTGCACTCACCGACACCAGGGAGATGCGCGGGCCGGGCCTCTCACCGACCTCTCCACCCGTGGCCAACACCGAGGGCTGGGTGGCCGTCGGGGCGTCGCTCCCACCCGACATCTCGCGGGCGATGTCTCGCGACCATGGGATCGTCGTGGTCCAGAGCGACCTCCGACCGACGCCCCGCATCCTCGCCGCAGCCCAGGGCCCGAGCCGGGGTGCGCGGCCCTATCGCGCGGTCGCCTGGGGGCCACGGGACGTCGCGCTCATGGAGTCCCTGTCCATCGACCAGGCCGATGGCAGCACGCTCCGTCGTCTCCTTGCGTGGGACGTCATCGGTGGAGCGCTCTGGCTCGCCTCGGACCTCGAACCGGAGAGCCCCGTCGTGGGTGGCTTCACGGGCTCCTGGGCGATCTAGCCGGTCGCCACCGGGCGGGTCGGGTCCTGGATCCACTCGCTCCACGAGCCGATGTAGGGGATCGCCTCGATCCCCGCTTCGTGCAGGGCGAGGGTCATCTGGGCGGCGGTGACGCCGGACCCGCAGGACGTCCCGACAGGGGTGTCGCGGTGCACTCCGACCGCAGCCGCGACCTCACGGATGCGAGCGGCAGGGAGGAAGGCGCCGTGCTCGTCGAGCAGGTCTGTCATCGGCAGGTTCACCGAGCCCGGCACGCGGCCGGCGACCGTGTCGATCGGCTCGACCTCACCGCGATGACGCTCGGGGGCTCGCACGTCGAGGAGCAAGCCGGCGCGGGACATGTCCGCCGCACCCACGGCATCCAGCACGGGCACCGAACCCGGCCGCACCACGATCGACCCTCGCTGCGGGGTGGGCACGACCGTGGTGACCTCGAACCCGGCGCGCTGCCACGCGGCGAGCCCGCCGTCGAGCACCCGCACGCCGGGGTGGGCGGCCCAGCGCAGCACCCACCAGGCGCGGCCGGCGGCGAGGGAGGTCCGCTGGTCGTAGACGACGAGCTCGTCGTCGTCCTCGACACCGCAGACCCGCAGGGCCTCCTCCAGCACGGCGGGGTCGGGCAGCGGGTGCCGTCCACGGTGG
>JBDTDY010000369.1:0-2974 GCA_039922835.1 Ornithinibacter sp. | reverse complement strand
CGCCACCTCGTCGCTGGCAGGAAGCGCTGCACGATGCGCTGCCCCACGTGGCGCCACGCTGACACGACGCGGACGCGGGTCATGGGCTCCCACCACATGTCAGGGCGCACCACGTCGCAGATAAGGTGCTGGACATGGACAAGGTCGTCTCCTCACCCGCCGCCGCCATCGAGGGCCTCACCGACGGAGCCTCGCTCGCCGTCGGCGGCTTCGGGCTCTGCGGCATCCCCTCGGTGCTGATCGCCGCGATCCACGACGCCGGCATCACCGGGCTCGAAGCCATCTCCAACAACTGCGGCGTCGACGACTGGGGGCTGGGAATCCTGTTGTCCGACAAGCGTATCCGCCGCATGGTCTCCTCCTACGTCGGGGAGAACAAGGAGTTCGCCCGCCAGTACCTCCACGGCGAGCTCGAGGTCGAGCTGACCCCGCAGGGCACCCTCGCCGAGCGACTGCGCGCCGGCGGCGCCGGCATCCCCGGCTTCTACACGATCACCGGGTCCGGCACCCAGATCGCCGAGGGCGGCCTGCCCTGGCGGTATGCCGCGGACGGCTCGGTGGCCGTCGCCTCCCCGGCCAAGGAGACCAAGTCCTTCGATCTCGGCGCAGGCCCGAAGGACTACGTCCTGGAGCGCTCGATCATCGCCGACTTCGGCCTGGTCAGGGCCTGGAAGGGCGACCGCCACGGCAACCTGGTGTTCCGCCAGAGCGCCCGCAACTTCAACCCCCTCGCGGCCATGGCCGGCCGGGTCACGGTCGCCGAGGTCGAGCAGCTCTACGACCCCGGCCAGCTCGATCCCGACGAGATCCACCTGCCAGGCATCTACGTCCAGCGGGTCCTCGAGCTCACCCCCGAGCAGGCCGCCGACAAGCGGATCGAACGCCGCACGACCCGCCCGAAAGGATCGTGAACGATGGCCCTGACCCGTGAGCAGATGGCCGCTCGGGCCGCCGCCGAACTGTCCGACGGTTCCTACGTCAACCTCGGCATCGGCCTGCCGACCCTCGTCCCCAACTACGTGCCCGACGACGTCGAGATCGTCCTGCAGTCCGAGAACGGCATCCTGGGGGTCGGCGCCTACCCCGTGGAGGGCACCGAGGACCCCGACCTGATCAACGCCGGCAAGGAGACCGTCACCCTGCGCAAGGGGGCGAGCTTCTTCGACTCGGCAACCAGTTTCGGGATGATCCGGGGCGGCAAGGTCGACGCCGCGATCCTTGGCGCCATGCAGGTCTCGGAGAAGGGCGACATCGCCAACTGGACCATCCCCGGCAAGATGATCAAGGGGATGGGCGGTGCCATGGACCTCGTGCACGGCGCGAAGAAGGTCATCGTCCTCATGGAGCACGTCGCCAAGGACGGCACCCACAAGATCGTCACCGAGTGCGACCTGCCGCTGACCGGTCAACGGGTGGTCCAGCGGATCATCACCGACCTGTGCGTCATGGACGTCACCCCCGACGGGCTGGTCCTGCGCGAGCTCGCCGACGGCGTCACCGAGGAGCAGGTCCGGGCCTGCACCGGCCCGGCGTTCACCGTCGACCTGGCGTGAGCCGACGACCCTCGTCGGTCAGGCCGGCAGGCCGACCGTGCGGTGGGTCACTCCCGGCCAGTCGGCCGCCGACGTCAGCCCGCGGCCGTCGACGAGGGTCTTCACACCGGGCAGGTCCGCCGGCGTGAGACCGGCATACGAGGCATGGTCGGCCTGAATGACCGCCGCCTCGACGGGCTCACCGAAGTGGTATGCCGCGAAGCCGAGGGAAGCGAGCTCCTCATCGGTGTACATGGGGTCCTGCACGACGACGTCGGCACCGCGCGCCCGGAGCGAGGCGACCGTGTCGAACACACCGGAGAACGCGGTCTCCTTGACCCCGCCGCGGTAGGCAGCACCGAGCACGGCAACCCGGGTGCCGTCGAGATCACCGTGGGCGCCCTCGAGCAGGCTGACCGTGTACTCCGGCATCGCCGCGTTGGCGGCCCGGGCCGCCCTGACGATGGTCGCGTCGGCGTCGGTCGACAGGTACAGACGTGGGTAGACCGGGATGCAGTGGCCACCCACGGCGATGCCCGGCCGGTGGATGTGGCTGTAGGGCTGGGAGTTGCTGGCGGCGATCACCGCGTAGATGTCGATGCCCTGGGTGGCGGCGAACCGGGCGAACTGGTTGGCGAGGCCGATGTTGACGTCGCGATAGGTCGTCTCGGCCAGTTTGGCCAGCTCCGAGGCCTCGGCCGAACCCACGTCCCAGACGCCGTTGGGGCGAGCCAGGTCGGGGCGGTCGTCGAAGTCCAGGACCGCGTCGTAGAAGGCGCGGGCGGCTGCGGTGCCGGCCGGGGACAGGCCACCGATCAGCTTGGGGTACTTGCGCAGGTCGGCGAAGACCCGGCCGGTGAGGACTCGCTCGGGGCTGAAGACGAGGTGGAAGTCGACTCCCTCGGTGAGGCCCGACACCTCCTCGATGAGCGGCCTCCAACGGTTGCGCGTGGTGCCGACGGGCAACGTGGTCTCATAGGAGACGAGGGTGCCGGGGGTGAGGTGCTCTGCCAGGGAGCGGGTGGCGGCGTCCATCCAGACGAAGTCCGGCTTGCCGTCACCGTCGACGTGCAATGGGACCACGAGCACGATCGCGTCTGCCTGGGGCACGGCGTCCGCGTAGTCGGTGGTTGCGCGCAATGCACCGGAGGGAACCAGCTCGCTGAGGAGCTCCTGCAGGCGTGCCTCGCCCGGGAACGGCTCCACGCCCGCGTTGACCTGGTCGACGACCGCGCCGTTGACATCGACGCCGACGACCTCGTGCCCCTTGCTCGCGAACTGCACGGCGAGGGGAAGCCCGATCTTTCCGAGGGCAACGACACAGATCTTCAACGGATTCGCCTGTTCTCATGGGGGTCGGTCGGCCCCGATCCTACCGAGGGCGACGACCGTCGAAGCGACCCGGCCCGGACCCGGCCGGTAGCGTTACGGGGAGTCCCCTC
>JBDTDY010000368.1:0-12127 GCA_039922835.1 Ornithinibacter sp. | reverse complement strand
GAGGTTGTCGAACCGGGTGTGCGCGATGACATCGCGCACGTCGTGACCCCGCTCGACCAGCAGGTTGTAGATCGTGACGTCGAGCTCGTTGGCGGAGATGCCGAGCCCAACGGAGAGCGCACCCTGGGGGTCGAAGTCGACGAGCAGCACCCGGCGGCCGACCTCCGCGAGCGCCGCCCCGAGGTTGATGGTCGTCGTCGTCTTGCCGACGCCACCCTTCTGGTTGCACATCGCGATGATGCGCGCCGGGCCGTGCGAGGCCAGTGGCTGCGGTTCAGGGAACTGCGGTAGTGGTCGCCCCGTGGCACCCACCTGTCCGTCGATGCGGATCTGCAACGCCGCGTCGGAATCCACGCTTCTCTCTCCCGGTGCCGCTCGTGTTCGTCGGTCAGCCTCTCGCTGATCGGGACAGACCCTATCAGCGTGCCCGGGGATGGCTCTGGGCGTAGACCTCACGAAGTCGCTGCACGGTGACCAACGTGTAGATCTGGGTCGTGGTGACGGAGGCGTGACCCAGCAGCTCCTGCACCACCCGTACGTCGGCCCCGCCCTCCAGGAGGTGGGTGGCGAAGGAATGGCGCAGCGTGTGCGGTGAGAGGTGGCCGCTGAGGTCGGCCCGCTCGGCGCTGGCCCGCAGGATGCTCCACGCGCTCTGACGGGAGAGCCGCGAGCCCCTGGTGTTGACGAAGATCGCTGGCGTGCCCTCCCCCCGTGCTGCCATGGAAGGGCGTCCCCGGACCAGCCAGCTCGACAGGGCTGACGCGGCATACGAACCGAGGGGGACGATGCGTTCCTTGCCACCCTTGCCGCGGAGCCGGACCACGCCCTCGTGCGGGTCGACGTCGTCGACGTCCAGGCCGACGGCCTCGGAGATGCGGGCCCCGGTGCCGTAGAGCCTCTCGAGCAGGGCGCGGTCGCGCAGCGAGGCAGGAGTGTCACCGACGGAGGCGGCCTCGAGGAGCCGCTCCACCTCCGCCACCCCGATGGCCTTGGGGAGGCGACCGGGTGGGGCCGGCGGGCTGACGTCACGGGCCGGGTCGACCTCCAGCTCACCCTCGAGAGCCAGGAACCGGTGCAGCCCCCGCACCGCGACCAGGGTGCGCGCCGCAGAGGTCGCCGCCAGGGCCGGGTGGGTGGCGTCCCCCTCCCGCAGACCGGCCAAGAAGGCACTCACGTGGCTCTCTCGGACGTCGCCAGGGCGGGCGACCCCCTCCCCCGCGAGGAATGCCGTCCAGCGCCCCAGGTCGCGCCGGTAGGCCGACAGCGTGTTGGCCGACACGCCTCGCTCGACGTCGAGGTGGGTCAGCCATGCGACGACGGCCCGCTCCACCGGGGTGGGTCGGGCCGTCGTCGCGGTGGCGTCCTGGCTCAGGACAGTGCCTCCGCGAGGTCGAGGCTCTCCATGCCGAAGGCCTCGGCGACGGGCGCGCAGGTGATGTGGCCGTCGTGGGTGTTGAGCCCGAGGGCCAAGGGGTCATCGGCCCGCATGGCGTCCTTCCAGCCCTGGTCCGCCAGCTTGGTCGCGTAGGAGAGGGTCGCGTTGGTCAGCGCCCAGGTGGAGGTGTGGGGCACCGCGCCGGGCATGTTGGCCACGCAGTAGTAGATCGAGTCGTGCACCTCGAAGGTCGGGTCTGCGTGAGTCGTCGGGCGGGAGTTCTCGAAGCACCCACCCTGGTCGATCGCGACGTCGACGAGCACGGAGCCTGGCTTCATCTGGGCGACCATGTCGTCGGTGACGAGCTTGGGCGCCTTGGCGCCGGGGATGAGCACGGTGCCGATGACGAGGTCAGCGGCCAGCACCTGCTCGCGCACCGACATCGCCGAGGACGCGATCTGCGCGACCCGGTTGTCATAGCGCCAGAAGCTGAGGCGCAGCTTGTCCAGGTCTGTGTCCAGCAGCGTGACGTCCGCGCCCATGCCCAACGCGATGTTCGCGGCATTCTGGCCCGCCACGCCGGCACCGAGGACGACGACCTTGGCGTTCGCCACGCCACCGATGCCTCCCATGAGCACGCCGCGACCACCTTGGGCCTTCATCATCGAGTGCGCCCCGACCTGCGGAGCGAGGCATCCGGCGACCTCGGACATCGGGTAGAGCAACGGCAGGAGCCCGGAGGGCAGCCGCACGGTCTCGTACGCGATGGCCGTGACCTTCTTGGCGAGCAGCTCATCGGTGAGGGTCTGGTCAGCGGCGAGGTGGAGGTAGGTGAACAGCGTCAGGCCCTCGCGCAGGCGGTGGAACTCCTCCGCCACCGGCTCCTTCACCTTGATGACCATGTCGGCCGCGCCCCACACGTCGTCGGCGGAGGCGAGGATGGTGGCCCCCTGGGAGATGTAGTCCTCGTCAGAGATCGAGGAGCCGAGCCCGGCACCCTTCTGGACCATGACGTAGTGGCCCCGCCGGACCAGCTCGTTGACCCCGACCGGTGTGATGCCGACACGGAACTCGTTGTTCTTGACCTCGCTTGGAATGCCGATCTTCACGTGTCGAGCCCCGTTCTCGTGAGTGCGCCGCGGCGCCGGTGCCGCTGCCTGCACGCCCCGGGTCGAGCGCGATGCGAGTCTAGACCCGGGCCGAGCGAACCACCGATGACTGGAGAAACCCATGAAGCTCTACAGCGACCTGCCGGTGCGGCGGACCCGCCAGGTGATCGCCGATGTCTGCGCCATGGTCTGGGTGATCGCCTGGGTGTGGGTCGGCACGAAGGTTCACGGCGCCACCATGGCGCTCGCTGCGCCCGGGCGCCGGCTCGAGGACGCGGGCACCGGCTTCACGTCGGTGATGACCGACGCGGGGAACTCCGTCGACAACCTGCCGTTGCTCGATGACCGCATCGCCGGCCCGTTCCGCTCAGCAGCCGCGGCAGGCACCGACATCGCGGATGCCGGGCGTGACCTGGTCACAGCCGTCGAACGGATGGCCCTGGTCCTGGGGCTCACGACCGCTGCCGTGCCGATCCTCATCGTGGGAGGGGTCTGGCTCGCGCTGCGGGTGCGGTTCACGCGACGGGCCACGGCCGCCCAGCGATTCGTCGATGCCGAGCCCGACCTCGACCTCTTCGCACTGCGCGCCATGGCGACCCAGCCCTTCCAACGCCTCGCCGCGATCAGCGAGGACCCCGCGGGGGCCTGGCGTCGCGGGGATCGCGACGTGGTGCGCGCACTGGCCGTCCTCGAGCTGCGTGAGTGCGGCCTGCGCCCACCCCCCTGACCTGGCTGAGGCAGGGGGTTTCAGGGTCAGCGTGAGACGACGGCCGGGCGGAGGTCCGCCTCGGGGCACTCCCAGGTGCTGGCGTCGGCGTCGACCTGCTCTCCGGAGCGGATGTCCTTGACCTGGTCGGTGCCCTCGGCGCCAGCCCCGGGGAACAGACGTATGGGATGCCGCGCCGGTCGGCATAGCGGATCTGCTTGCCGAACTTCGCCGCACTCGGCGCGACCTCGCACGCGATGCCACGGGACCGCAGGCCGGCCGCCACCCGGGTCGATGCCGCACGCGTCTCCTCCTCGACCACCGCCACCAGCACGGCGGCCGGGGTGGAGCGACTCGCCGTCAGGCCGCGCTTGGTGACGAGCAGGTGCACCAACCGTGACAGGCCGATCGAGATGCCCACCCCCGGGTAGGTGGTGCGCCCGTCGGAGGCGAGGGAGTCGTAGCGGCCACCGGAGCACACCGAGCCCCATGCCTCCGAGCCCACGAGCTGGGTCTCGTAGACCGTGCCGGTGTAGTAGTCCAGCCCTCGGGCGATGCGCAGGTCTGCCACGAGGGTGCCGGGCGCCTGCTCCATTCCTGCGGCGATGACGGCCGCCAGTGCCTCCACGCCTTCGTCGAGGGTGGGGTGGTGCACGCCGAGCCCGCGCACCCCCTCCACGAAGGACAGGTCCACGCTGCTGATCGACGCGAGCGCGAGCACCTGCTGGGCCTGCTCCTCGCTGGCGCCCGCCTCCCGGAGCAGCGCCCCGACCTTCTCGCCGCCGATCTTGTCGAGCTTGTCGACGATGCGCAGGGTGCCCGCCACATCGGTCAGCCCGATCCCCAGGTAGAACCCCTCGGGGATCTTGCGGTTGTTGACCTGGATCCTGAAGTCGCCCACGGGCAGCCGGCGGAACGCCTCGGCGATGACGAGCGGCATCTCCGACTCGAAGTGCGGCGCCAGCTCTCCCACGTCGACGACGTCGATGTCGGCCTGGGTGAACTCGCGGAAGCGCCCCTCCTGGGGCCGTTCACCACGCCAGACCTTCTGCACCTGGTAACGGCGGAACGGGAAGGCAAGCTTCCCGGCATTCTCCAAGACGTAACGGGCGAACGGCACCGTGAGGTCGAAGTGCAACCCCAGGTCGGTGTCGGCACCGGCGCCATCGGCCAGGCGGTGGATGCCGTAGATCTCCTTGTCGGCGTCGCCGCCCTTGCCGAGCAGTCGCGACACCGGTTCCACGGCCCTGGTCTCCAGGGACGCGAAGCCGTGCAGCTCGAAGACCTCGCGGATGACGTCGAGGAAGTGCAGCTCCAGGAGCCGCTCGGCGGGGAGGAGCTCTGGGAACCCGCTGATCGGGGTCACCTTGCCCTGGACCGTCGCCCTGCCCTGTGCACTCACGGGGTCAATCCTCGCAGGTAGGGGTTGGTGCCTCGCTCGCGGCGCATCGTCGTCGCCGGGCCGTGACCGGTGAGCACGAGGGTGGAGTCGGCCAACGGCAGCACGACGTCGCGCAGCGATCGCTGCATCGCTGCGTGGTCGCCGCCGGGGAGGTCGGTGCGTCCGATGGATCCCGCGAAGAGCACGTCGCCGCTGAGCATCGTGCGGTCGATCTCCTCGGCGCCCGGCAGCCCGTCCGGCACGACGTCGAGCCCGAACATCACCGAGCCCTCCGTGTGACCGGGTGCGTGCAACACCTCGATGCCCAGCCCGGCCACGGTGAGCCGCTCCCGGTCCCTCATCTCGACCACTGTCTCGGGCTCGCGCCACGTCGCGCGGCGGCCGAACTGCTGCTCCATCATGGCCAGGGTGCCCGGGTCGATGCTCGCCAGCGGGTCAGCCAGGCGGTAACGGTCCTCGGAGTGGATGTAGGCGGAGGTGTCTCCCCCGCAGACCGCCGCCACCGAGTAGACGTGGTCGAGGTGCCCGTGCGTGAGGAGCACCGCGGCGGGGCGCAGCCGGTGCTCGGTCAGCACCTCGCGCAGGGTCTCCTCGACGCCGATCCCCGGATCGAGGACGACGCACTCCTCCCCCGGTCCGGTCGCGAGGACGTAACAGTTGGTCCCGAAGGCTGCGGCGGGGAAGGCAATGGCGAGCACGGGGTGAGCGTAGCCCGCGGCCCTCTCCTAGACTGGGCCGCCGTCGACAGGAGCACGTCGGCTCGATGACACGGAGGACCGGTGACCAAGCAGCAGGAGCGCGACCGCGCCAAGCGGCGCCTGGCGAAGCAGGAGAAGGCTCTTGCCCAGCGCCAGAGCGACCGGGCGCGCCGGTTGCGGATCGGGGCCATCCTGGGGACGGTCGTGGTCGTCCTCGGTGTCCTCGCCGTCGTCGGGACCCGACTCTCCGGAGATGCCGCCGATGCGCCGACGAAGACGCTGGCCGGGTGCGACGCGCCACCGACGTCGCTGGGCACCGGCGCGGAGCTCACGCTCCCGGACGCCGCTCTCGCGAAGGGCAAGACCTACATCGCGACCCTCACGACGAACTGCGGCGACATCGAGCTGACGCTCGACGGCGCGAAGGCACCCCAGGCCGTCGCCTCGTTCCTGCAGCTCGCACAGAAGAACTACTGGGTCGATGCCCCGTGCCACCGGTTGACGACCTCGGCCTCCTTGAAGGTCCTGCAGTGCGGCGACCCGACGGGCACCGGCACGGGGACCCCGGGATACGGCTTCGGGGTCGAGAACGCGCCCAAGGACGGCGTCTACCCGCGCGGCATCCTGGCGATGGCCCGCACCACCGACGTCAAGCAGGGCAACGGTGGCCAGTTCTTCCTCGTCTACGGTGACACCACGCTCCCTGACCCCAATGGCTACACCATCTTCGGCACGGTGAGCGCCGGGTTGGATATCGTCGACAAGATCGCCGCCGTCGGCGTCGCCCCGGGCGGCACCAGTCCCGAAGACGGCATCCCAGCAGCACCGATCAGCATCCTTGCTGTCGGTGTCACCGAGAAGAAGGCCTGACCGTGTCCGAGGACAAGCCCACCCCCCGCCCACCGATCCCCTCCCCAGCGGCTCTCGCCTCGAGGATGCACGCCCGCCCACCGGCCGTCGTTGCCCCTGTCGCGCACTCGGACTCGGCCCGTTTCGGTCGCGTCGAGGAGGACGGGACCGTCTACGTCACCACCGGCGAGGGTGAGCGGGCCGTCGGCTCCTACCCCGGAGCCAGCGCCGAGGAGGCGCTGCAGTACTTCGCCCGCAAGTACGACGAGCTGGCCTCGTCCGCGGACCTGCTGGAGGCTCGACTGGCCAACCCCGACGTCCCCGCCAAGGAGATCGCCGACGGCCTGAAGACCTTGCGAGAGCACCTGCTCGATGCCAACGTCGTCGGCGACCTCGCCGCATTGGCGGCCACCGCCGATCGCGTCGGCGCGGGCCTGGAGACCAAGCGCGCCGTCGAGAACGAGCACCGTGCCGCCGCGCGCGCCGAGGCCTCACGCGCCCGTGAGGTCATCGTCGCCGAGGCAGAGAAGATCGCGGGCCAGCCCGCTGGCTCGACCCAGTGGAAGACCAGTGGCGAGCAGATGCGCACCCTGCTGGAGCAGTGGAAGGAGCACCAGCGCTCCGGGGTCAAGCTGGACAAGAGCACCGAGTCCGCGCTCTGGCAGCGCTTCAGCCACGCGCGGAACGCCTTCGACAAGGCGCGCCGTTCCTGGTTCGCGGAGGTCGAGACGACGCGCGCAGAAGCGAAGGTCACCAAGCAGCGCCTCGCCGCCGAGGCCGAGGCGCTCTCCAGCAGCACCGACTGGAACGCCAGCGCGAAGGCGTTCAAGCAGCTCATGGACCAGTGGCGCTCGGCCGGTCGTGCAGCGCGCTCGGACGACGACGCCCTGTGGGAGCGGTTCCGGGCGGCACAGGACGCCTTCTTCAACGCCAAGGACGAGCTCGTGGCGGCGGAGGAGGCCGACTTCCGCGTCAACCTCACCGCCAAGGAGGAGCTCCTGGTGCAGGCCGAGGCCATCCTCCCGGTCACCGACGTGGAGTCGGCGAAGTCTGCGCTGCGCACCATCCAGGACCGGTGGGACGAGGCCGGGAAGGTGCCGCGGGCCGACCTCGAGCGCGTGGAGAAGCGGATGCGGCGGGTGGAGACCGCCGTGCGTGAGGCCGATGAGAAGCGCTGGCGCTCAACCAACCCCGAGGCTGCCGCCCGAGCCCGCTCGATGGTCGACCAGCTCGAGGCGAAGGTGAAAGCGCTCGAGGCGGACGTGGCCGCAGCCGAGGCCGCCGGGGATGCCGGGAAGCTCGAGTCTGCGCGGGGCCGACTCACCGCCCAGCAGGAGTGGCTGGCCCAGGCTCGGGCCGGCCTCGACGAGTTCGGCGGCTGACCGCGGCACCAGCCCGCGGCGTCAGCCCCCGAGGGCCCTCGCTCTCCCGGATCACGCGCGAACTGACGCGCTTGCCGGCTCGCGGATGACCGTGGCGACGAAGTGGACGATCATGGCCGCGAACGTCGCGGTCCACGCGGCGAAGGCGATCCACAGCTCTCCCGTGCCGATGGCTCCGACGATCGGCAACCCGTCGGCCCTGCCCAGGTAGATGCTGGCGACCGCATACATGCCGAGCGGGAAGATGATGCTCCACCAGGTCGCCTCGTACCGGAGCGGAACCTTGTGCACGAAGTGGCGCCACCATCCCGCCGCGACGAGCACGGGAATCAGCCACGTCGCAAAGGCCCAGAACATCACCGAGGCGCCCGCCACGATGCCCCTGGTGGCGTGCACCATGGGGGCATCTGCCATCTCGACGATCCGGGCCCCGGCAAGGACGGTGATCGCGCAGGCCCCCATCGCGACCCAGTAGGGCGGGTTCAGGTCGACCGGCCGGAGGTCGTAGAGCATCATCCGCAGGGCGACTATCACCCCCGCAGCGGCGTACAGGAAGATCCCGACCGACCAGGAGAAGACCGCCACCACGGCCAAGGCGTCGCGCGCGAAGGTATAGACCGGCTCGAGCGCGGCGGCCGCCACCGCGACGGACTGGCTGGCCACCACCCAGATGAACCAGGTGCCGTTGGCGGTCGCGACGATCGGTCGCTGGTGGGCGCCCAGCACCGCGGTCCACGGGATGACGTAGCCGAGGACCAGCCAGAGCGCAGTTGACACGATGAGCAGCACGGCGGTCACGCCGTGGTGACCGTCCATCGCCAGGCGCACCCCGACGACGTTGGTCCCGGCGATCAGGGTGAAGAAGCCGAACGCGCGGCGCGGGTCGGTGAAGTCGTCGACGACAGCGGCGCGGTGCGCGAGCAGGCGCCAGCCGTTGAGCACCAGCAACAGCACGAAACCGATGACCGCGACGACGAGAAGCCCCACCGAGACCGCGACGAAACCCTTGAGGAGCATTCCCACCGAGATGATGCCGCTGCCCATGACCAAGGCGAAGTAGCCCGGCGTGAGCGTGCGCACGGCATCCTCCAGCCGCGCAGCGATCCCGGTGCTCACGCCACGAGGCTAGCGCTCAGGACCCTTCACCGCGGGAACCTCAGCCGGACTGGCGGGCGCTCCCCGTGACCCGGCTCGCGTCGAAGACCCCGTCCACGGTCTGCACGGCGCGGATGACGTGGCCGAGGTGCCCCGGGTCCCCCATCTCGAAGGTGAAGTGCAGCTTTGCAACCCGGTCGCGCGAGGTCGTGACTGCCGCCGACAGGATGTTGACCCCGTTGTCGGAGATGACGCGGGTGACGTCGGAGAGCAGGCGCGACCGGTCGAGCGCCTCGACCTGGAGCTGGACGAGGAACAGGCTGCTCGCGGTCGGCGCCCACTCGACCTCGATGATCTTCTCCGGCTGGGAGAGCAGCGACGTCGCGTTGGTGCAGTCCCTGCGGTGCACGGACACCCCGTTGCCGCGGGTGACGAAGCCGAGGATGTCGTCACCGGGAACCGGCGTGCAGCACCTGGAGAGCTTGACCCACACGTCGGTCATGCCCTTGACGACGACCCCGGGGTCGCCGGAGCGCCGATGGCCTGGGCGAGACGTCGCCGGGGACGCCGCCTCGGCGATGTCCTCGCGCGCGCCGTCCTCTCCACCGACGGAGGCCACGAGCCGTGAGACGACGTGCTGCGCCGAGACGTGACCCTCACCGATCGCGGCATACAGCCCGTCGATCCCGACGAGCCGGAGCTCCTCGGCGACGCCGGCGAGGGACTCCGCGGAGGTGAGACGCTGGAGGGGGAGGCCCTGCTTGCGCATGATCTTGGCGAGGGACTCCTTGCCCTCGTCGATCATCTCCTCGCGGCGTTCCTTGGTGAACCAGTGCTTGATCTTGTTGCGCGCACGAGGACTGTGGACGAAGCTCAACCAGTCCCTCGACGGGCCGGCGGAGTCGGCCTTGGACGTGAGCACCTCGACGACGTCGCCGTTGTCGAGCCGACTCTCCAGCGGCACGAGCCGACCGTTGACCCTGGCCCCGATGCAGTGGTGCCCCACCTCGGTGTGCACCGCGTAGGCGAAGTCGACGGGGGTCGAGCCCGCGGGCAGCCCCACGAGCTGGCCCTTCGGCGTGAAGACGTAGACCTCGCTCGCGTTGATCTCGAAGCGCAGCGATTCCAGGAACTCGCCCGGGTCGGAGGTCTCCTGCTGCCAGTCCAGCAGCTGACGCAGCCACGCCATGTCGTTGATGGGGCCGGTCTGCCCGTCGCGCGCTTGTGCGCCGGGAACCGGGCCACCCTGCGCCGAGGGATCCTCCTTGTACTTCCAGTGCGCGGCCACGCCGTACTCGGCCCGGCGGTGCATGGTGTGGGTGCGGATCTGGATCTCGACAGGGCTCCCGCCGGGGCCGATGACCGTCGTGTGCAACGACTGGTACATGTTGAACTTCGGCATCGCGATGTAGTCCTTGAACCGCCCCGGCACCGGGTTCCACCGGGCGTGCAGCGCACCGAGCGCGGCGTAGCAGTCCCGCACCGTCTCCACGAGCACCCGCACCGCGACGAGGTCGTAGATCTGCTCGAAGTCCCGGCCACCGACGATCATCTTCTGGTAGACGGAGTAGTAGTGCTTGGGGCGCCCGGTGACGCTCGCCTTGATCTTGGCGGCCCGGAGGTCGGCACCGACCTCCTCACGCACCCCGGTGAGGTACTCCTCGCGGGCCGGCGCCCGCTCGGCCACGAGGCGCACGATCTCGTCGAACACCTTGGGGTAGAGCGTCTGGAAGGACAGGTCCTCCAGCTCCCACTTGATGGTGTTCATCCCGAGCCGGTGCGCCAGGGGCGCATAGATCTCCAGGGTCTCCTTGGCCTTGCGCTGGGCGCTCTCCTGGGAGACGTAGCGCCAGGTGCGCGCGTTGTGCAGCCTGTCTGCGAGCTTGATGACGAGCACCCTGATGTCGCGCGCCATCGCGACGACCATCTTGCGCACCGTCTCGGCCTGGGCGGCCTGCCCGTAGGTCACCTTGTCGAGCTTGGTGACTCCGTCGACGAGCATGGCGATCTCGTCGCCGAAGTCGCGGCGCAACGCCTCGAGGCTGTATGCCGTGTCCTCCACCGTGTCGTGGAGGAGGGCGGCCGCCAAGGTGGTCGGGGTCATCCCGAGCTCGGCGAGGATGGTCGTCACAGCGAGCGGATGGGTGATGTAGTCGTCGCCGGAGCGCCGCTTCTGCCCCTCGTGCGCCCGTTCGGCCACCGCGTACGCCCGCTCGATCACGGAGATGTCGGCCTTCGGGTGGGTGCCGTGGACCACCTGGAGGAGGGGCTCCAGCACCGGGTTGTCCGGCACCTTGTTCCGCCCCACGAACGCGAACGCCGCCCTCGCCAGGGCGCGGGACGAGCCACCGGGAGGCGGGGCCCCCGGCGCAGCCGTCGTCGTGTCCTCAGCCATGGCGGAAGTCTAGTGCCCGCTGGTGAGGCGCCTGAGCGTCCGACAGCACCGCTGTGGCAGCCTGCCCGAACGTGCGCTCAGCGCTTGGACTTGGGGGGGCGCCGGGGCTGGTTGCGAGGTCCCGCCTGGGCGTAGCGGTGGACCGCCCGACCGGTGAGGGTGGCGCTCTCCCCCTCGGCGGCGTTCGCGACGCCCGCCCCGACCGGCTCGCCCGACTCCGCTCCGGCATCCACGGCATCCTGCGGGCGCTCCGTCGCGGCGCTCTGCTTCTCGACCTTCGCACGGTGGCGCGCCGCGCGCTTGTCGAGCTCGACGACCGCGTCCTCCTTGTGCCGGAGCGACACCAGAAGCGGGGTCGCGATGAAGATCGAGGAGTAGGCGCCGACGAAGATGCCGATGCCGAGCACGAGCGAGAGGTCCAGCAAGGTGCCCGGGCCGAGGGTGGTGAAGCCGACGATGAGGATCGAGAGGATCGGCAGCAGGGCGACGACCGTGGTGTTGATCGAGCGGACCATGGTCTGGTTCACCGCGAGGTTGGCCGCCTCTGCGTAGGTCATCCTCCCGGTGGCGAAGGCCTCGAGGGTGTTCTCCCGGACCTTGTCGAAGACGACCACCGTGTCGTAGAGGGAGTAGCCGAGCACGGTGAGGAAGCCGATCAGGGTGGCCGGAGAGACCTCGAAACCGATCAGTGCGTAGATGCCCGCCGTGATGACCAGGTCGTGTCCGAGCGCGACCAGCGCGGCGACCGACATCTTCCAGGTGCGGAAGTAGAACGCCATCACCACCCCGACGAGCAGCAGGAAAACCACCAGCGCCTTGAGTGCCTTCTGACTGACCGACGCGCCCCACGAGGGCCCGATGAACGTTCCGGAGACGTTTGCCAGCGGCACGTCGAAGGCCTTGGCCAGGTTCTCGCGGACGACGTTGGCCTCGGTGTCGCTCAGCTTGGCCGTCTGCACCCGGATCGTGCCGTCGCCGATCTTGGTGACGCCGACCCCGCTCGCTTCGCCGATGTCACTGACGACGGAACGTGCCTTCTGCTCGAAGTCTCCGGGAGAGCTCACCGCTGAGACCCGGAACTCCGAGCCGCCCTTGAACTCCAGGCCGAGGTTGAGC
>JBDTDY010000367.1:0-14487 GCA_039922835.1 Ornithinibacter sp. | reverse complement strand
GACTCCGCCGCCGCCGCCCCAGACTCCGCCGCCGCCGCCCCAGACTCCGCCGCCGCCGCCCCAGACTCCGCCGCCGCCGCCCCAGACTCCGCCGCCGCCGCCCCAGACTCCGCCGCCCGCGGTCAGAAGGTGCTCCACGGCCACACCCCCGGCCATGCTGCGGCCACGACGATCGCGGCGGCTCTGGCGTTCCTTCTCGCGCGCTCCTGGCTCATCCTCAGGACGCTCCGGCAGCCGACCCAGCCCGAGCTTGTCGTACAGGAGCGTGGCGCGCTCGGAAGGCTCGGTCAAGGCAGTCTGCAGGAAACGCCAAGCGTCAGGAGACTTTCCCGCGCGATCAGGGTCGCGAACGAGCCGGATGCGTGACACCGTCACCTGCGCGCCAGCGCCGAGGGAGTCGGCAGCGCCGCTGCGGTCGGGCAGGGTCACGGGCGTTCCCACCACCTCGATGGTGACTGGTTCCGGCAGGCCTCGGGCATAGTCGACGAGCTCGTCGACCCGGGTCGCCCCGCTGTCGGTGTCGAGCGGGGCACCGGCAATGTCGCGCACGAGAAGAGTGTCCGAGATGTAGACGGTAGGGAGAGGTGCGGGCTGGCCCGGCGCCAGAACGGCGATCTCGGGGTCGAGCACGCGAGCGTTCAGCCGGCGCGCGAGCAGCGACGAGATGAGCGGAACAGGTGGGTAACTCGAAGGCTCCAACGGGTTCGAAGCGTCGGCAGGTGGCGACGTCTCGGCGCGGTGTGAAACCTTGTGCTGCTCAGACGGCGTGGCAACCATGCGGGCTCTCCTGGGGCTGACCAGACCGGGCGCAACGGACGCACCGATTCTAGTGAGGAACATCGACGCTGAACAGGAGGTTTTCCGGGGACGCGTGATACATCGACGCCGAAACGGGTTCCTCGTGGGACCCCCACCCCCGAATATTTCCGCCGCCAGCGCGTGTCAGCCAGACGTGCGCGCCGCAGTGCTCCAGACAACCACCGTAGGACCCCTCTCAGGGTCGGGTCAGTCCGTGGTCGTGGGCCGGGTGGCTGCAGACCAGGCGTCCCGGTGGTCCTCGCCCTCGCTGAATCCATCCGGGGATGCCGGTGCGCTCGAACGGGCGTCGACCTCGTCGGGGTCGTGGTGCAGCACGTTGTCGATCGCCTCGGCAGCGACGGTCTTGGACGCACGGAGCTTCTCCCCGGTCGCGCGCGCTGCGTCGGCCACCAGGTCGGCGACGACCGGGGCTGCCTTGGTGCGGGCCGCCTCCTTGGCGGTCGCGACCTGCTTCTGCACCGGCGCGGAGTGCCAGACCTTGCCCGAGGTGCGGGCGATCTGCTCGTAGCGCGCCTTGCCGGCGCGCGCCCCGAGCACGTACCCGACGGCCAGGCCGGCGATGAACGACAGCTTCATGGAGGATCCCTTCGTCGGCCACCGACCCTACCCGCAGCATCGGGTGCTGGATCGAATCGTGTCCGCCCGCCTTCCATCGCGGCATCCCCTTGAGCCGAGTTCCGGATGCCGTGGGCACGGGGCCGCTCGCACCGCATAGCCTTGTCACTGCTCGGGGCGCGCTCCGAGCGAGGAGGGCTCGCATAGTGGCCTAGTGCGGCGGTCTTGAAAACCGCTATGGCGGCAACGTCATCGTGGGTTCGAATCCCACGCCCTCCGCCACGCTCCTGCGGGAGCGTGCGACCGCAGGAACTGGCGGGGGGCGTGGATGACGGGAAGGCTCGAACGCAGGGAGCGCCGGAGTCCCACGCCGGGGTGGGGCCGTGCGACCGCAGGAACTGCCGGGGGCGGGGGCCGGAGTCCCACGCCCGGAGCCGTACACACGAAACGGTGCGCGCTACGGCCGGATCTGGCTCGAGCCGCGCACGATGAGGGTTGGTTCGAGCACCACGTGCTTGGGCGTGGAGGTGTCCCCGTCGATGCGGTCGAAGAGCATCTCGGCGACGAGCCCACCGATCTTCCCGACGTCCTGGCGGACGACCGTGAGCGGGGGGTCGAGGAGATCGGCGAGCGGGAAGTCGTCGAAGCCGACCTGGGCGACGGATCGCCGCATCCCGCGCTCGGCCAGGGCCCGAACAGCACCGATCGAGAGGACGTTTCGGCCGGTGAAGACGGCGGTGGGGGGGTCGGTCAGGTCCAACAGCGTTGACATCGTGGCGGTGGCCTCCTCGGCTGAGCGAAGCCCTCCGACGACGAGGGCAGGATCCGGGCACAGGCCGAGCGCGTCGTGGGCCGAGAGGAACCCGGCGAGCCGGTCCTTGGCCGTCGTGATGGTGGTGAGGTCCAGCAGGGCTGCGACCCGACGATGGCCACCCTGCAGGAGCGCCTCCGTAGCAAGCCGGGCGCCAAGGTGGTTGTCCACGGTGACCGAGTCGGCGTCGACTCCCTTGGGGGCCTGGTCCACGAAGACCGCGGGGGTGCCGGTTCGCAGCTCGGCGATGAGGTAGTCCTGGCGCTCGGTGGCGGGCATGATGACCAGCCCGTCGACCCGTCTGGTGATGAGGTCGTGCACCATCGCCTCTTCGCGCTCGGCCCCCTCGTCCAGGCTGGCGGCGAGCACGGCGGTTCCTCGTGTTCGCGCGGTGTCCTCCAGGGCGCGGAGCAGCGCGGCGGAGAACGAGTTGGAGATGTCCTGCACCAGGGCGCCGATGAGGGTTGACCGGGCTCCGGTGCGCCGCAGGTTGCTCGCCGCGAGGTTGGGTCGGTAGTCCAGGCGACGGATCGCGATGAGAACACGTTCGTGCACCTCGGGTGACACGCCGGTCTCGTCGTTGACGACGCGCGAGACCGTCTTCAGGCTCACCCCCGCAAGCGCCGCCACCTCACGCATGGTGGGGCGCCCACTCGGCCCTGACAACGATGTCACGTTCACACCACAATATGTAGTCCATGGGTTGACGTGAGCGCAAGGTAACGGTAAAACTACCGTTGACAACGTTGTCAGCGACGATGTCTCACCGATGCTCAAAGGAGAGTTCGCACCATGCCCATCCCTCACATTCCCTCTTCGCGCTCCACCCGTCGGGCCCTGGCCTGCGCAGGCATCGTCGGCCTCGCGCTCACCGCCACCGCCTGCAACCGGGAGAGCCCTTCGGCCACCAGCAGCAGCGGGGGTGAAGCCGAGGTCGGGGTCACCCTGATCACCAAGGACTCCACCAACCCGTTCTTCGTCGCCATGCAGAACGGTGCGAAGGCCGACGCCGGCAAGAACAACGTCAAGCTGACCATCGCCTCGGGCAAGCAGGAGGGTGACGACCAGGGTCAGATCACCGCCATCGAGGACGCCATCGCCCGCGGTGACAAGGGCATCCTCATCACACCGATGTCCACCGGCGTCAACGCCGCGATCAAGAAGGCCCGTGACGCGAAGCTCTTCGTCATCGCGCTCGACACCCCGCCCGACCCGGCCGACACCGTCGACATCACCTTCGCCACCGACAACCGCCTCGCCGGCAACCTCATCGGCAAGTGGGCGGCGGGCACCCTCGACGGGGGCCAGGCCACCATCGCGATGCTCGACCTCTTCGACGACAAGATCGTCTCGGTGGACTACAACCGGGACCAGGGCTTCCTCGAGGGCATGGGCATCGACGTGGCCGACCCCAAGAAAAACGGTGACGAGGCCAAGACCGGCAAGTACGCCGGCGGCAAGGGCGGCGACTACTCGATCATCTGCAACGAGGCCGGCAACGGCGCCGAGGACGGCGGCCGCAGCGCGATGGAGAAGTGCCTCGCGAAGAACCCCGGCATCAACGTGGTCTACACGATCAACGAGCCCACCGCGGTCGGCGCCAACGCCGCCCTCGAGGCCGCCGGTAAGAAGGCCATCATCGTGTCGATCGACGGCGGTTGCGCCGGCGTCGGGTCGGTGAAGTCCGGCGTCATCGGCGCCACCGCCCAGCAGTACCCGCTGAAGATGGCGACGATGGGCATGGAGGCGATCGCCAAGGTCGCCCGTGGCGGCGAAGCGCCCAAGACCACTGACGGGCTCGACTTCTTCAACACCGGTGTCGCGCTCGTCACGGACAAGCCCGTCGACGGGGTCGACAGCATCGACACCGCCAAGGGCTCCGAGATCTGCTGGGGCAAGTGAGCATGAGCACCACCACTACTGGTTCCGCTGCTGCCGCCGAGTTCGCTCGGCGGCGGCAGTCGCCACTGCAGCAGGTGCAGCACCAGCTGCACGGACGGCCCTGGCTCAGCCCACTCTTCCTGCTGCTCGTCGCGTTCATCGGCTTCTTCATCGCCACTCCGACGTTCTTCACCGCCAACTCGATGGGCATCCTGTTCCAGCAGACCGCCATCGTGGCCGCGCTGGCCGTCGGGCAGACCCTGGTCATCCTCACCGCCGGCATCGACCTGTCGGTCGGCGCGATCATGGTGCTCTCGATGATGGTGATGGCGTCCCTCGCGAGCGATGGCGGCGTCCCCGGCATCCTCGCCCTGATCATCGGCATCGCACTGGCGACGGCGGCGGGAGCCCTGAACGGCTTTCTCGTCACCCGGATCAACCTGCCCCCGTTCATCGTGACCCTTGGAACCCTGAGCATCTTCACCGCCATCGCGCTCCTGTATTCCGGCGGCGCGAGCATCCAGGCCAACCGGTTGCCGGACCTGATGAACTTCCTCGGTGAAGGGTTCGGAGTCGGGGCCTTCAGGCTGACCTGGGGCATCGTCGTGGTGATCCTCATCTATGCCGTGATGGGGTTCGTGCTGTCCCAGACGGCGTGGGGTCGCTACGTGTATGCCGTGGGTGACGACCCGGAGTCGGCCCGCCTGTCCGGTGTGCCGAGCAAGCGGATGCTCCTCGCGGTCTACACGGTCGCCGGGCTCATCTACGGGCTCGCGGCGTGGATCCTGATCGGACGGGCCGGCGCAGCCACTCCCAACGCCGTGCCGGACGCCAACCTCGCGAGCATCACCGCCGTCGTCATCGGTGGCACCAGCCTCTTCGGAGGTCGCGGCACGCTCGTCGGAACCCTCATCGGGGCGCTGCTCGTGCAGACATTCGCGTTCGGTCTCTCCCAGCTCGGGGTCGACCAGCAGTGGCGCTACCTCGCGATCGGCGCGCTCGTCCTCATCGCAGTCGCCATCGACCAGTGGATCCGGAAGGTGAAGGCATGACCACCCTGGAACGACTCCCGCTCACCCACGACGCGATCCCGAAGGACCGGAGGCACATCTACGAAGCCGACCCGATTCTCTCGGCTCGCGACATCGTCATCACCTTCGGGCGGGTCGTCGGCCTCGACGGTGTGAACCTCGACCTCTACCGGGGCGAGGTGCTCGCGGTCATCGGCGACAACGGCGCCGGAAAGTCGACGCTCATCAAGTGCATCACCGGGGCCTACCAGCCGGACTCGGGGCAGCTCGAGCTCGACGGTAAGCCGGTCATCTTCCGGCGGCCCCAGGACGCGCGGGAGGCAGGTATCGAGACGGTCTACCAGCAGCTTGCCGTCATCCCTGCGCTCGACATCGCCAGCAACCTCTACCTCGCCCGCGAGGAGCGCCGACCCGGTGTGCTGGGCTCGGTGTTCCGGATGCTCGACAAGAAGGGCATGAGCAAGCGGGCCGGTGAGGCGGTGCAGAAGCTCGGCATCCAGACGATCCAGAACATGGGTCAGGCGGTCGAGACGCTCTCCGGTGGCCAACGCCAGGCGGTGGCGGTGGCGCGTGCTGCGGCATTCGGGTCCAACGTCGTCGTCCTCGACGAGCCGACGGCGGCGCTCGGTGTCAAGGAGTCGGGCATGGTGCTCAACATGATCAAGCAGCTGCGCGACAACGGGCTGGCGGTGATCCTGATCAGCCACAACATGCCCCACGTGTGGGAGGTGGCGGACCGGATCCACATCCAGCGCCTCGGCGGGTGCGCCGGTGTCATCACGCCGTCGTCGCACGACATGGGCGACGGCGTCGCGATCATGACGGGCGCGAAGACGCTGGAGCCCTGAGCGACGCGGGGCGCCGCACCTGGTGCAGATCCAGGCGCGGCGCCCCGTGCCGATCGTTCGCCCAGCACCACCACCGGATGCCGTCTGCCCCGCTCGGGCGTTCGGCGCCAACCCCGCGACCCCCGGTCACCGGGGGCCACCACCACCGACTCGCGCCGTGCGAGAGGGAAGGCAACCATCATGACCATCGTCGTCGGGTACACCCCGCGCCCGGAGGGCCTGGCCGCCCTCACCACCGCGATCGAGGAAGCCTCGCACAGGAGCGAGCGGCTCGTCGTCGTCAACACCGGGGCCAACGGTGACTTCAGCGACGCCAGCTTCGCCACCGCGCAGGACCTCGACGCGATCGACCTGCAGCTGAGCGAGCGGGGAGTCGAGCACGAGATCCGGCAACCGACGCGTGGCCTGCCGGCCGCGGAGGAGCTGCTCGACGTCGTCGACGAGGTCGGGGCCCGCCTGCTCGTCATCGGGCTGCGACGCCGCAGCCCGGTCGGCAAGCTCATCACCGGATCCACGGCCCAGCACGTGCTGCTCGACGCACCCTGCAACGTGCTCGCCGTGAAGGCACCAGGTCCCACTGCGTGAACGCACTTCGGTGCACCCGGCGAGGTGGGAGAGGCCGTGCTAGGTTCGGTGCCGGTTGCAGCGCCAGCACGTCCTCGTAGGTCCGAACACCTCGCACCACCAGGGGTCCGGAGTTCGCATCCACGGTCGGCGCGACGTGCGCCGGTCGAGTGATCCACACAGAAAGAGTCACCCCAGATATGGCACAGGGCACCGTGAAGTGGTTCAACGCCGAGAAGGGCTTCGGGTTCATCGAGCAGGATGGCGGGGGCCCGGACGTGTTCGTCCACTACTCCGCCATCGCGACCGAGGGCTACCGCAGCCTCGACGAGGCGCAGCGAGTCGAGTTCGAGGTCACCCAGGGCCCCAAGGGTCCGCAGGCCGACGCAGTCCACACCATCTGACCCCGACGTCCCAAGGCTTCTGACACAGGAGTCCTCGTGAAGGCCCCTGCCCGGCATCCGGGTGGGGGCCTTCGCGCACCCCCCTCCCCGACCTCGTCTGTCAGAATGCCGTGACACGCCGCCCGAACCGCGTGTCGCCGACGATCTGACAGACGAAGTCGGGGAGGGCGGGGGACGAGGTCGGAGAGGGCGGGAGGCGGGGTGGGGGAGTCAGCGGGCGGCGAGGATGGTGAGGAAGTCCTTGGCGATGGGGGCCGCCACGGTGCCACCGGTCTTGCCCTCCTCGACGAGCACGGCGAAGGCCACGTCGCCCTGATACCCGATGAACCACACGCGGGGGAGTGCGCCCGGATCAGTGCCGTGCTCGGCCGTGCCGGTCTTGCCGCGCACCGGCTCGCCCGGTGTGGAGCGCAGTGCCGTGCCCGTGCCGTTCGCGACGACCGAGGCCATCATCGAGCGAATGTCGGCCACCGCCCCACCGTCGAGCGCGACCGGTCTCGGCGCCGCCCCCTGCGGGTCGCGCACCAGCACGGGGGGGAGGAAGGTGCCCCGACCGATGCTGCCTGCCATCACCGCGAGCGACAGCGGCGACGCCTCGTCTCGGCCCTGTCCGATCGCTGCAGCAGCGACATCGGTGCCACCCCTGGTCTCCGGGACGTTTCCGGCAAAGGCACCGTCGACCCCGACGGTGTCGCCCCAGCCGACGCCCACACCGAGGGCGCTGGCAGCTTTGCGAAGGTCTGTGCTCTCGAGCTTCGGTGACAAACCGACGAATGCCGTGTTGCACGAGTGCGTGAAGTCGTCGAAGAAGGTCGGCTTGCCGGTGATCGACTCACCTGCGTAGTTGCGGAACTCCCTCCCGTCGATGGTGACGGACACGGGGCACGGCACGACGGAGGTGGGCGTGGTGATCCCGCGGGTGAGGTAGGCGTAGGTCGTCGCCACCTTGAAGGTGGATCCCGGGGGGTACTTCCCGGTGATCGCCCGGTCGAACCCCGAGGTCGGTGAGTTGGCCGATGCCAGGACCTCTCCGGTCTTCACGTCGAGGGCGACGAGGGCTGCGGGCACTGTGAGTTTCGCTGTGGCGAGGGCCTTCTCGGCGGCCTCCTGGACCGACGGGTCCAGGGTCGTCTCGACGTCGGTGCCGTCCTCGGGTGCCTGGTCGAACAGCACGGCATCGGTGCTGGAGACGACGCTGATCCCGGGGGTGCCGGCCAGCCGCTCGTCGTACTGGCGCTGGAGCCCGCTTCGCCCCGCGCGCTCTCCCGCGGCATACCGGCCGCCACTGGCCGCGACCATCTCGGCCGTGACCTCCCCGACCGACCCGAGCAACGGCTGCGCAAACGTGCGGGTGCGAGCCAGCGGCAGCTCACCCTTGCGGTCCACCACGCCGGCGATGTCCCCGAGGGCAGCGCGGCGTGCTGCGTAGTCGGAGGCTCGGTAGGTGATCACCGGGATGGGGGCCTTCGACCCCGACGCCGTGGACTTCGCGAGAGCGTCGACCAGCGACTTCGGCGTGGACCCCACCACCTTCTCCAGCGCGGCCGCGGACTCCGCCGTGGCCTGGACCGGGTCGAGTGAGATGACGTGCACCGTGCTCGCGGGCATGAGCGGGGCGCCCGCGCGGTCCAGGATGTCTCCCCGCTGCCCGGCGGCCTTCTCCAGCGACATCGTCTCCCCGGCGCCGAGGTCGGGCTGCCACGGGGAACCCGCCTCGGGTGCGGCCACCAGCCACCGGTCGCCGACCTGCGTGAGCCGGACCGGCACGGCATACGTCCACGGCACGTCTCGGGGCAGGGTCCAGCTCACCGTGACCTCAGTGCGCGCGGTGTCACCGTCGCGGGTCAGGGGTGGCGCCTTCACAGCCACCGGCGACTCGCCCAGACCCTTGACCGCAGAGGTGAAGCTGTCGGGTGAAGTCGGGTCCTGGAACGGAACCGCACCCATGTCCTTGGCCGCCCACCCGGCGAGGTATGCCGTGAGCGCAGCCCGGGCGGCCGTGTCGCGTTCGGCCTCGCGCTGGTGCTGCCACCACCAGCCCCCGGCGCCCAACGCCAGGACCACGACAGCAGCGACGACGAGCGCGACACGGGTCCTCATGCCCCCATCCAACTACGGCCGACGTGTCCAGCGTTCTCTCAGGTGGCCCACCTAGCATCGGTGGTGCTGTCCGTCCCGGCGGAACGCAGCCCGCCCTCGCCTTCTGCGACCGGCCCGGACCGAAGGAGCCGCGTTGCCCCACGAGGCCACCCCGCACGTTAACGAGCGTCGGCCCACGCGCGGCCACCGTCCGCGCCGCCGACGCATCCTCGTCGTGCTGGTGGTGGTGGCGCTCGCCATCGCGTCCGGGGTCGGGTTCGCCTGGTGGCGTCTCGAGGGCAACATCCATCGGCTCGACATCAGCGCGATGCTGGGCAACCGACCCGAGAAGGTCTCCGACGGACCGCTGAACATCCTCGTGATCGGTTCTGACTCGCGCGACGGGGAGGGCGTCCCCGGCGCCTCTCTCACCTCGGGTGCCCGTTCGGACACCACCCTCATCGCGCACGTCTCCGCGGATCGGCAGCACGTCACCGTCGTGTCGGTCCCGCGCGACTCGATGGTCAAGGCTCCGCCGCGGTGCTCCAGCACGGTCCCCAAGGACCAGTGGACGGTCCAGCAGTGGAACGCGATGTACAGCATCGGCGGGCCTGGTTGCCTGATCAACACCATCGAGGGCAACACGGGGGTGTTCATCGACCATTTCGCGGTCGTGGACTTCAACGGCTTCCGCGCCATGGTGGACGCGCTCGGTGGCGTGCCCGTGTGCACCACCAAGGGCATCGATGACCCCAAGGCCAAGCTCACCCTCACCCCCGGTCGGCACGTCCTGGACGGCAAGCAGGCGCTGGGTTACGTGCGAGCGCGCTACACGATCGGTGACGGCTCGGACCTCGGTCGGATCAAGCGCCAACAGGCGTTCCTGTCCTCGGTGGTGCAGGAGGCGACGCGCACCTCGCTGCTGTTGCGCCCCGACAGGCTCTTCGGCTTCCTCGACGCGGCGACCCAGGCCCTGACCACGGATCCCGACTTCGGCATCGGGACCATGAAGGACCTCGCCACGAGCGTGAAGGACATCGGCATCAAGAACGTCGAGTTCGTCACGGTTCCGGTGGAGGCCTATCCGCAGGATCCCAACCGGGTGCAGTGGTCCTCCAGCGCGGACGAGCTGTGGTCGGCGCTGCGAGACGACACGGTGCTCGGTGCCGAGCCGTCGCCCGGGGCGAGCACGGCGCCACTCACCGTGAGCCCCTCCGCGATCGGCGTCGAGGTCGTCAACGCGACCGGAACCGCCGGCCTGGCGGCTCAGGCTGCCGAGGGCCTCACGGTGCAGGGCTTCGAGAAGGTGACCACCGCGAACTCACCCACTCGGGCCCGAGGTGTGGTCGTCGAGTTCGGCACCGGCCACAAGGAGGCGGCGCGCACGGTCGCCGCCGCGTTCAAGGGCGCCACGATGCGCCAGAACGCTGCCTTGGGCGACGTGGTTCGGGTGACGCTCGGGGCCGGCGCTGCGGACGTGCGCGAGGTGCCCAACCGGATCGGCACCTCGCCCTTGCCCACGCCCACCATCTCGGCACCGACCCCCGAGCCGACCACGGTGATCGAGAAGCGCAGCGCCGACCAGGACATCTGTTCCTGAGCCGGCCCGACGCTCCACCACACCGGAAACGCCCCGCTTGCGCGGGGCGTTTCGGTCTCGGCGGAGGCGGAGGGATTTGAACCCTCGATGGGGGGTAACCCCAAACCGCATTAGCAGTGCGGCGCCATAAACCGGGCTAGGCGACGCCTCCAACGGGCACAGGTTAACCGGCGAGCGACCCACCGAGCAAAAGCACCCGGTGGGATGGGCATGCGGGTGGGCCGACGCGGTGCCAGACTCCCTGCCATGAGCCACCCCGGGGGACCTCCTGACGCCACCGTGCCCGCCCCCCTTCCGGACCTCGGCCCCCGGCCTGCGGTCGGCCCCGCGACCTATCGGGCCTACCCCCCGCAGCCTGGCCGGTTCAGGCCGCCGTGCCGCCGGGCGGGTATGCCGGGCCGTTGCGGGGTGCCCAGCCGGACGAGGTCGAGCAGGCGCGCTCCAGGGCGGGCACCGCGCTGGGATGGGCCATCGGTGCAGCCGTGGCGGCGGGGGTCGCGATCATCCTCGCAGTGGTCGCACTGGTGGTGTCGGCAGCCGGTGGGGGAGCGCTGGACGACGGCTCCTACGAGGCGCTCGCAGGGCAGGTGAGCGGCTTCTCGGGCGGTGCGCCCCTCTCGGGTGACCGTCTCGAGCAGGTGCTCGAGAACGGCATCCGCGACTTCGGTGGTGACGTCACCGAGCTCGACTGCCCCGACACCGCCTCGGTCTCCACGTCGTCGGTGGTCGTCTGCACCGGTGAGGTCGACGGCTATGCGTGGACCGGTGCGGTCTTCTTCGAGGACTCCGCGGGCTCCTTCGTCGTGGCGGAGTTCTGAGCCCGGGCGCTCCGCGCTGACGCGCGGGTTCGCTGGAAGAGTGTGCCCGGTGAACCTTCTGCTTCGGCGCGCACGCCCGCAGGACTTCGCTCTGATCGGCGCGCTCACCACGACGGCCTACGTCGTGGACGACCTCATCGCGCCCGACGCGGCCTACCTCGGCTTCCTCGCAGACGTGGCGACTCGTGACCGGGACGGCGAGGTCTGGGTCGCCACCGACGAGGCGGGCATCATCCTCGGGGCGGTGACGTTCGTGGCGCCGGGATCGACGCTGTGCGAGATCGCGCGTGGTCGAGAGGCGGAGATGCGCTGTCTCGCAGTCGATCCCTCAGCACGGGGAGCAGGGGTCGGCGAGTCCCTCACCGGGCTGGTGGTGGACCGGGCCCGCGAGGAGGAGTGCGATGCAATCGTGCTCTGCTCGTCGACGAGGATGGCCGCGGCCCATCGCCTCTATGCCCGCCTGGGCTTCCAGCGACTGCCGGAGCGCGACTGGAGCCCGAACTCGAGCGTCGACCTCCTCGCCTACACCCTCCCGCTCTCCCCTCCCTGACCTCGTCTGTCGAGATGCTGCGACACGCCGTGTCCCGCTGCCGAAACCGACATGTCCGCAGACGACGTCGGGGGGGGGTCGGCAGTGCGGACGCCGGGCGACGGAGTCACGGCGTCGCGTTGTCACGGGGTCAGTCGGGTCAGGCGTGTCATGAGGGTCAGGTGGCGGGGAGGAGCACGGAGAACGTCGTCCGCCCGGGCCTGCTGCTCACCTCGACGTGACCGCCGTGGGCGTGGCCGACGGCGGCGACGATGCTCAACCCGAGACCGGTCGACCCGTTGGCGCGGTTGCGGGAGTCGTCGCCGCGGGTGAACCGCTCGAACACCGTGGGCTGCAGGGATGCCGGCACGCCCGGTCCGTCGTCGCTCACCGAGAGGCGCACCAGGTCGCCCTCGGCTCGCACCCGGGTCACGACCCGGGTTCCGGGCGGGGTGTGGGTGCGCGCGTTGGCGAGCAGGTTGGCCAGCACCTGGTGCAGCCGGGCGCCGTCACCGGTGACCTCGATCGGCTCGTCGGGGAGGTCGAGCTCCCAGGCGTGGTCGGGCGCAGCGGCATGGGCGTCGCTGACGGCATTCATCGCCATCAGGGTGAGGTCCACCGGCGATTCTTCCAGCGGCCGGCCGGAGTCCAGGCGGGCGAGGAGGAGCAGGTCCTCGACGAGTTCCTGCATGCGGAGCGCCTCGGACTCCACGCGCCCGATGGCGTGGGTCACCGTGGGCGGCACCCGATCGTGCTCTCGCCGGGTCAGCTCGGCATAGCCGCGGATCGAGGCGAGCGGGGTGCGCAGCTCATGGGAGGCGTCGGCGACGAACTGGCGCACCCGCATCTCGCTCTCCTGCCGTGCGGTGAGTGCCGACTCGACGTTGTCGAGCATCGTGTTGAGGGCGAGACCGACCTGCCCGACCTCGGTGCGCTCGTCCGCGTCTCGCTCCGGCACCCGCTCGGCGATGGCGACCTCGCCGGACGCGAGCTTGAGGTGCGAGACCCTGCGAGCCGTAGCCGTGACCCGGTCCAGAGGCGCCAGGCTCCGCCGAATCAGCACGCTCCCGCCGACCGCCACCACCACCAGGCCGATGGCAGTGCCGACCGCGACGACCCCGAGCAGCTTGGCGAGCAGTTGGTCGACGGGATCGGTCGACACCCCTACGTAGATGACGCCACCCCCAGCCAGCGGCCGAGAACTCACGAGGTAGCCGCCGACGTCGTCGCCCATGGAGACCCGCACCGGCTCCTCGCCGACCCGCGCGGACGAGCTGATCCGGGTGATCTGGTCGGGGCCCAGCGTGTCGTCGAGGCCATCCGCGTTGACCACCGCGTTGAGCGTCTCGCCGCGGTGGTCCACGGCGACCTGTCCCGACGGGGTGAGGCCCAGGACGAGCACCGGCGCGGTGGAGCCGGGGAAGCTCCCGGGCTTGTCATCGCGATCTGGCGCGGGGCTCGGGGCCGGGGTGCCCAGCACCTCGCGGCGGTCATCGACGCGTGCGACCGCGGACTGGAGGTCCTGGGCGAGCTGCGCGGTGAGGTAGCGCCGGGTCTCGAGCACGGTCAACGTGCTGGTCGCGAGCATGACGAGGATGAACAGACTGAGGACCGACGCGAGCAGCTTGGTCCGCAGCATCCAGCGTGAGGGGTGTGGCGGCATACCGGATGCCGGTCAGCCGGCGGGCTTGAGGACGTAACCGACCCCGCGCATGGTGTGGATCATGGGCTCGCGGCCTGCATCGATCTTCTTGCGCAGGTAGGAGATGTAGAGCTCGACGACGTTGGCCTGGCCCCCGAAGTCGTAGTTCCACACCCTGTCGAGGATCTGCGCCTTGGAGAGAACCCGCCTCGGGTTGCGCATCAGATATCTCAGGAGCTCGAACTCCGTTGCCGTGAGGGCGATCTCGTCGCTGCCGCGAGTGACCTCGTGGCTGTCCTCGTCCATGGTCAGGTCCCCCACGACGAGCAGCGAGCCGGAGGCGTCGGTCGACACGGCGGTGCGCCGCATCAGGGCCCGCAGCCGTGCGACGACCTCCTCGAGGCTGAACGGCTTGGTGACGTAGTCGTCACCGCCGGCCGTGAGCCCCGCGACCCGGTCCTCGATGGCGTCCTTGGCCGTGAGGAAGAGCACGGGCACGTTGGGGTCGTCACCGCGCATCCGGCGGAGCACCTCGAGACCGTCGAAGTCCGGCAGCATCATGTCGAGCACCACGACATCGGGCGCGAACTCCTTGGCGGCGCGCACCGCAGCCAGACCGCTGCCTGCTGAGCGCACCTCCCACCCCTCGTAGCGCAGGGCCATCGAGAGAAGCTCGGTGAGGTTGGGCTCGTCGTCGACGACGAGAACGCGGACCGGGGAGCCGTCGGGGCGCTGCAGCGCAGGTGCCGTGCGGTCTCTGGTCGTGGTCATGGCTCAAGTGTGGGTGCCACCGCTGGGGCGCGTCCATGAGTTTGCTGTGGGCTTCCTGTGTCTGCCTGACCCACACTGCCAGCGGATGGCAGCAGCCGGCATCCGGCATCCAGGAACAAGCCGGGGCCCCGCAGA
>JBDTDY010000366.1:0-6491 GCA_039922835.1 Ornithinibacter sp. | reverse complement strand
CCGGACATTCCGGCGGGCCTTCTCGCGTCGGCGGGTGGTTCACCGCGCCCAGCCTCACTCCCAGTGCGGCGGCCGTTGCTCGCGCAACCACCGGTCCGACGCGCTCTCGTCCGCCCCGGCTGGGAGCCGATCAGGTGCCAGGTCGGGCAGGTCCTCGGCCGAGGGGTTCGTCCCGGCCCGCACGGCCCGGCGCCTGCGACGCCGTCGGGACCGCTCACCTTCAGGAGGAGGGGGCTCAGTCACCCGGAGCCTCGCGCACGCCTGCGGCCTCGAGGATGCGTGAGACGTCGCGAGCGGGGTCGCGGAACACATCGGTGGACCACACCCGCACGTGTCGCCACCCCAGCCGCTCGAGGTGCTCGCCCCGGAGACGATCCCGGTCCCGGGGGGTGCGCATCCCGGCATACTCCGGGCCGTCGGACTCCACTGCGAGCAGCATCCGGCCAGGCTTCTCGGGGTCCTCGACGGCGAGGTCGACCGGATCCGCGGATGAGCCCACTCGTTCGTGCACCACGAGCCCGTGGGCGCGCAACCGCTGCGCCAGGTCGCCCATGACGACCGAGGGCGACCCGATGGAGCCGGCAGCAGCGGCTGCCGACTGGTGGCCGGGATCTGCCGCGTAGGCCAGGAAGTCGCGGAGCATCATGGCGCCGCGCGCCCGCAGCCGAGAGGGATCCAGGTCGTCCGCCGCGATGGACGACACCACGGTCATGGCTCGCCGGGCCCGGGTGGTCGCGACGTTGAGCCGGCGCTCGCCACCCTCGGTGTTGAGCGGGCCGAAGCGGTGCAGCACCCGGCCGTGGGGCGTCTTGCCGTAACCGATCGTGAGGATGATGTCGTCTCGCTCGTCGCCCTGGACGCGCTCGAGGTTCTTCACGAAGAACGCGTCCGACGCGTCCTCGTCGAAGAACGCGAGCACGTCGCCACGCTGGCTCGCCAGGGCGCGCCGCAGGGCCTCCTCGACCCGCGCCGCGTGGGTGATGCCCAACGCGATCACCCCCAACGACCGGTCCGGTGTGGTGCGAGCGTGCTCCAGGACGAGCGCGACGACGGCATCCACCTCCGCCTTCGTCGTCTCGACCGCGGCATCCCCCTCTGCAACGATCCCGTGCCCTTCGACGAGCAGGTGGCGCACGACGGACTCAGTCGATGTCCCGGTGCCCGGGAAGGTGACGAGCGACCCGTCGTAGACCTGGGCGTTGGCGAAGGCGATGAGGCGCTCGTCCAGGGACCGGTAGTGCCACGACAGCCGGCGCATCGGCAGGGCCGCTCCGAGGGCGTCGAGGATCGACTCCACCCCCTCGGTGATCGCTTCGTCCGCCCCGACGGCCTCCGGGTCGCCGTCCGTGACGGTGGTGAAGAACGTGGTCGGCGGCAACTGGTGCACGTCTCCGGCCACAACCACCTGGCGAGCCCGGGCGATCGCTGACACCGCCTCCGCAGGAGGAACCTGGGAGGCCTCATCGAAGACCACGACGTCGAACCACTGACCCGGGGGCAGGACGGAGGCGACGACGAGCGGGCTCATCGCCCAGCACGGGCGTGCTGCGGTGAGCAGGTCGGGACACCGTTGGAGGAGATCACGCAGCGGCATGAGGCGTCGGGAGCGCGCAGCCTCCGCACGCAGGTGCGTCTCCTGTTCCGGGTGCTCGCGCACCACCTCGGCGATCCGCTCCCCGACCGCCGCCGCGACGCGGGCGGCATTGCCGGCAACGACCGCGCGGTCGGCAGCAGCGAACTCCGAGGTGCCAGCCGTCAGGGCGCGCCCGTCGTGCGACGCAACGCGCGGGTCCTGGCGTGCGATCTCCTCGGCCAACGAGGACCACCACACCCACTGGATCTCGACGGCCACCTCCTCCGCAGGGATGCGGCGGGCCCGAAGGTCATCCAGCAGGGGGCGCAGCCCGTCTGCGGTCAAACCGGCGACGGCGGCCGTCACGGTGGGGACGACACCCAGCCGGTCACCCGCGGCGGAGAGCACGGCGGTGCGTGCCTCGAGGGCTGCGAGGTCGAGGTCGAGCAGTGGTTTCGGGGCAGGCCGTGGTGCCTCGCCCGGTGACGTGGGCGCCGGGTCGTCGGGCAACCGCGCATCGAGCCACGTCAGATCCGCGAGCAGGAGCGCGTGCGCAGCCTTGGCGCGGTCCAGCTCGACGGGGATCTCCGGCCGGCCCCCGGAACCGGCGAGCTCACGCCAGGAGAGTCGTTGGGCGCTCGCCTCGGCGAGCGCCTGGTGCAGGTCTGCCGGCGGGCGCCCGGGGCGCAGGAGAGCCCGGGCCTGGCGCCGTAGTCGGAGCCGGTCGAGCCAGCCGATCTCGGATCCGACGGACCGCCGGTATGCCGGGGAGCCACTTGCCGCGACGAGGTCGCCCAGGGGGATGTCGAAGACCTCCGGTCGGAAGATCTCCAGCGTGTCGCGCACCCGGCCCACCGTGTCGAGCACCTGTCCCCAGCCGCCGGCGGTGGGGGGCTCGGGCAGCTGGATGCCTCGGAACACCTCGGCGAAGGTGTGTGCCGTCTGCGCGACCCTTCCGCCAGCCAGGGCGTCGACCCGCTCGCGGGCCGACTCGGCCTCCTCCGGGCTGGTGAGCCGGGCGCCGAACCACGGGTCGTCGTGCCCGGGTCCGTCCCAGTCCGAGAGCGATGCCACGCTCGTGAGTGCCGCGGCAGCCTGCTGCACCTCCTCCCTGCCGAGGCGGGCCAGTGCCTCACCGCGCAGGCGAACCCGCGACCTCGGGGGTGTCTGCAGGGCGGAGAACCCACACACGGCCTCCTGCACCTCGTAGAGCGACACCTGCCACGGCTCACGCTGGTCGTGCAGGGCACGGACGTGCTCCGAGAGCCGTGCGGCGACCGCGCGCCGCACTGACGAGGGGGAGGACACCTGGCGGGCTGCATCCGCTCCTGCTGCCGGCGCCCTCTTCCGGGCCGTTCGCGCCGCGTCCACTCCTGCGAGGAGCTCACGGGCCACCCGGCGACGACCGCGAGACCCTGAGTGCAGGTCCAGCACGAGGTCTGCGAGACCGACTCGCTCGAGTCGTCCGACGACGGCATCGATGGCTGCCCGCTTCTCGGCGACGAAGAGCACCCGCTTGCCATCCGCGGCAAGGGTGGCGACGAGGTTGGCGATCGTCTGGGACTTTCCCGTGCCGGGGGGCCCCTGCAGCACCAGGTGCGACCCGGACCGCACGGCCTCGATGGCCTCCTGCTGGCTGCTGTCCGCGTCGAGGACGACCATGTCGCGCTCGGGGGCGTCGAGGTCGAGACGCCCGGTGTCGAGGACGGAGCGCACGCTGCGCAGGGCGTCGGGGTCGCCCGCCAGGGCCGCCACCACGTCGTGGTCGGCGAGGGCGTCACCGTGAGCGGCGAGGTCCGCGACCATGGGCAGCTTGGCGTAGGAGAAGGTGCCCACGACGAGCTTCGGGGTGACCGCGAAGTCCGCGACGTCGGCGCACAGCTCACCGAGTGCGGCATACGTCGGGTAGGGGTCGAACGTCGTGCCCGACTGGGCCAGCGCCTCGAGCGCGTCGGCGTCGACCTCGATGCGCTGCTCGGATGCCAGGTAGTGGGCGAGCACCGGGTTGAGCTCGAGCTCGGAGCCCAGCTCGAGCACGAAGTCGCCCTGAGCGGCACCGGTCGGGCGGATCGTGCACGAGCGGAGCAGCACCGGCGCAGCCGGCACGCGGGGGGTCGAGCGACCGTCGGGCAGTCGCACGGTCCAGGTGGCCATCCCGATGGCCAGGAAGCAGGTGAGGATGCCGCGTTCCTCCGCGAGCTCCCGGCTCTTGGCTGCGATCTGGCGGGCCCGTCTGCGGGCCTCGTCGTGCGATCCGGGCTCTCGCACGAGGTCCGAGAGTGCCACGGGGCGACCAGAAAGCAGCGCCGCGACTCCGCCGGCGTGCGCGAGCGTGAGGTCGAGGGTCCCGGAGGGGAGGTCGCGATACCAGAGGAGGGTGTTGCGCCCGCCGAGGTCCACGAGGTGGCGGGTCCACGAGGCGCGGGCTGCAGCAACCCGGGTCGTGCGGGGATCGCCCTCAGGTTCAGTCATCGGCTCGTCGGTCGCCGGGCCGGTGTCACTCACCTCCGCAGGCTAACAACGACGACGGCCACCACCTCGCAGGCGACGGCGCGGTTCGTCAGGCGGCGGGCTGTGGCGCCCGGGGACGCACCGTCGTCAAAGCCGCGGAGAGCCCGATGACGACCGCGATGCCCAGCGCACCGAGCGCGAGGGCCTGGAAGCTCACCCGGTCGACCACCACCCCTGCGAGAGCCCCACCGAGACCCGCCGCGAGTCCCATGAGCAGGTCGGACGCGCCCTGCGCCCCGGGTCGTTCGGGTGCGGGAACGGCGGCCGTGAGCAGGGTGGAGCCCGCCACCAGGGTGCAGGACCACCCCACCCCGAGCAGGAACAGGCCACCCACGAGCGTGGCGGACTCCCCCATCGGCGAGGTGGAGGCCAAGAGGGTGGCGCTGGAGAGGATCACCGACCCCACGACCGCGACCACCCGGCCACCCCAGCGGTCCACGGCCATGCCGGTCAGTGGCGAGAACGCATACATCCCCAGGATGTGCACGCTGATCACCAGGCCGATGACCTCGAGGCCCGCGTCGCCGTGGGCCATGTGCAGCGGCGTCATCACCATCACGCTGACCATCACCGCGTGACCGAGGGCCAGGGTGATCAGTCCGAGCCGTGCGGCGGGGATGGCCATCGCGACCCGCAGACCACGGGTCACCGAACCGTGGGCGCGCTCACCCGTCCCCGTGCCGTCGGCGAGCGCGAGTCGCCGCGACTCCACGAGGGGGTCGGGGCGCAGACGCAGCACGACGACGCCGATCGCCAGCAGCAGCCCGACCAGGGAGAAGACGAAGGGACCGGTGAGCCGCGGGATGCCCAGCGCATCGGCCACCGGGGCGCTGGGGCCCACGAGGTTGGGTCCGAGGACGCTGCCCACGGTCGTCGCCCACACGACGATGCTCAGGTCGCGCGCGCGGCGAGCCGGCATCGCGAGGTCGGCTGCGGCATACCGGCTCTGGCTGTTCGAAGCGGTCGCCCCACCGAAGGCGAGGCTCGATGCCAGGAGCAGCGCGAAGTTGCCGATCAGACCCGAGACGATCAGCCCGACCGCCCCCACCGCTGCCAGCGTGTAGCCGAGCGCGAGGCCGGGCCGGCGACCGTGCGCAGCCATGACCCTCGCCATCGGCACAGCGATCAGGGCTGCTCCAAGGACCTGGAAGGTGCCGCCCAGGCCAGCCCACTTCGCGGACCCGGAGACCTCCTCGGCGAGCAGTGCACCGACTGCCACGCCGGCGGACAGGCCCACGCCGCCGAGCATCTGCGACGCGACGAGCGAACGGACGACGTGCCGCTGGGTCTGCTCACGCTCTGCGGTGATCGTCACCGGAGCAGTATGCCGCCCGGCGTCACCTGTCCCCGTGCCGGTGCCGCCCGGCGGTCCCGTAGGCTGGCGCGCGATCTTCCCGCCCTCGTAGCTCAGGGGAAGAGCACTTCTCTCCTAAAGAAGGTGTCGCAGGTTCGAATCCTGCCGGGGGCACGCACGAAATGCACTGTGACCAGCGGTTTCTCATACTTCTGGTCGGTGGCTTGGTGGACACAAGTGGACACAGATGTACTCTGATCTGGCACGTATCTGGCACGCGTCTGGCACGTATCTGGCACGCCGGCGGTGGCGAGGCGGTCAATGGAGAGGCGTCACTGGTGTCTGGTCGCAACGGCTTCGGAAATGTTCGCAAGTTGCCCTCGGGTCGTTGGCAGGCTCGATACACGGGCCCGGATACCAACACCCACCCGGGGCCGACGACGTTCCAAACCAAGGGCGACGCTCAGGCGTGGCTCGCGGACGAGCGCAGGTTGATGTCCCAACAACGGTGGACCTCGCCTACCGAGCGCGAAGCCAAGGCCGCCGCAGAAGAGGCAGCGCGGCGCACACGGACCCTGTCCGCCTACGCTGAACAGTGGCTCATCGGACGCGTCACTTCCTCAGGCGCCGCGCTGCGGCCATCGACCAGATCCGGGTACCGGAATGCGCTCGACGTTCACATCTATCCAGCTTTCGGGCATCTGCCGTTGGACGAAATCACCACATCGGCCGTCCGCCACTGGCGGGGCAGGTTCTCGGCGCAAGGAGCCGACGCTGCCGGGGCAAAGGCGTACGGGCTTCTGAAGGCACTTCTGCAGACCGCTGAGGACGACGAGATCATCCTCCGCAATCCTTGCCGGCTTAAAGGTGCAGGGCAGGCGATGAAGGTCCGTGAGTCGATAGCGCTGACCCCCGGCGAACTCGCAGCCCTGGCTGATGCAATGCCTGCTCGGTGGCGAGCACTGACTCTGGTGTCCGGTTGGTGCGGGTTGCGCATCGGAGAGGCCGCTGGCTTGAGATGCCGCGACGTCAACCTAGACAAGGGCGTCCTACACATCGCACAGACTGCGCAGTACGTCGGCACCCCTTCTCAGCTGGTCCTCGGACCGCCCA
>JBDTDY010000365.1:0-12881 GCA_039922835.1 Ornithinibacter sp. | reverse complement strand
TCGCCCGCCCTCGGGCAGCGCGGGGGTCTTCGACCTGGGCCGCGACGACGACCAGTGGCTCCTCCTGCGAGCCCACGACTAGATGGAGACCAGATGAGCCACGCCGCCACCACGTTGGACCTCCTGGACCGCTCCCGCGAGGCCATCACCGGCGGGTATGCCGCCTCGGCCGCCTCCGCCCGCTATCTCGCAGCCTCGCTGGCCGCGCTGCGAGCCGCCGCCGCGCTGGTCGCCGCAGGGTCGGCCACCGGCCGCGGGGGCAGAGCAGCGGGGCCGCACGACGTGTGGTCCCTGACCTCGCGGGTCGCGCCGGAGCTCACCGAGTGGTCGGAGCGGTTCGCGGCGGTCACCGGGCAGCGCATCGGTGTCGAGACGGGCCTGGTGCGGGTCACCGCGCGTGAGGCCGATGACCTGTTGCGTGACGCCGAGACCTTCGTCGACCTCGCAGCGGCCCGGCTCGGCCTGCCGTCGGCGCACCGACCGCGGCGGCTGGCCCCCGTGCGCACGGGCTGAGCGGTGATGGACGGCTTCACCCACCTCCACGTCGCCTCGGGCTTCTCCATGCGATACGGCGCGTCGATGCCCGAGGACCTCGTCGAGCGCGCCGTGGCCCACGAGCAGGGCACCCTCGCGCTCACCGACCGCGACGGGCTCTACGGTGCGGTGCGGTTCGCCACGGCCTGCGACCGGGCCGGGATCGCGCCGGTGCTCGGTGTGGACCTCGCCGTCGAGTCGCCCTCGACCTCGGCACGCTCGTCTCCGCCCGCCCGCACCCCGGCGCGCGGTGGTGCCCTGGTCGACCCGAGGCGGCCGCGGGTCACGGTGCTCGCCCGGGGGAGGGGTGCGGGCGTCGCAGCAGGTGCCGGATGGGCCGCGCTGTGCCGGCTCGTGACCCAGACCCACCTGCGCGGTGAGCGCGGCACCCCGGTGAGCACCCCCGACCTCATCGCGCGGTGGGCCTCTCCGGAGGAGAGCTCGGAACCCGGCGAGGGGGGCAGCAGGCTGCTCGTGCTCCTCGGACCCGACTCCGACGTCGGTCGGGCCCTGCTCGCCGGGCAGCGCGGGCTCGCGTCGCACCTGCTCGTGGCATGGCGGGCCCTGCTGCCCCGAGACGGCCTGGCGATCGAGGTGGTGCTGCACGGTGGGCCCGAGGGCACGCCCGGATGTCGCTCGCACGCCGCTCGGCTGCTGGGGCTCGCCGACGAGGCGGGGGTGCCGGCCGTGCTGTCCGCGGTGGTCCGCCACGCCGACCCCGGGCAGGTGCGCACCGTCGACCTCCTCGACGCCTCGAGACGCCTGGTGGTGCTGGACTCCCGCCACCTGGACCGGGTCACCGACGCGGGACACCTGGCCGACACGGCGACGATGCGCGCCCGGGCCCTGGAGGTCACCGGCGGCGACCGGGCCCGGGCGCAGCGGCTGCTCACCATGACGACGCTGGTCGGCGTGGAGTGCGCCCAGCGCTCCCGCCCCGACCTCGGCATCGGCGGCGTGCACCTGCCCGAGGCCGAGATCCTGGGCCTCGCGCCGGGGGAGGACCCGATGGGGGTCCTCGCGCGGCGCTGCGACGCTGCCATCGCTCGGTGCTACCCCGGGGCCGGCGACACCGAGCGCCAGGTGGTGCGAGATCGCCTCGCCGAGGAGCTCGCCGTCATCGAGACCCTCGGCTACCCCACCTACTTCCTCACCGTCGCCGAGGTCACCGACCTGATCCGGGCCCGCGGCGTGCGCGTCGCGGCCCGGGGCTCGGGCGCCGGCAGCCTGGTCAACCACCTCCTGGGCATCAGCGGGGTCGACCCGATCCGCCACCGCCTGCTCATGGAGCGCTTCTGCTCCCCGCTGCGCGCCGAGCTCCCCGACATCGACGTCGACGTCGAGTCGGCCCGCCGCACCGAGATCTACGAGGCGGTGCTGGAGCGCTTCGGCGGCGAGCGGGTCACCTGCGTGTCGATGATGGACACCTACAAGGTGCGCCACGCGGTGCGCGACGTCGGTGCCGCGCTGGGGCTGCCGCCGGTGGAGGTCGACGAGATCGCCAAGGCCTTCCCGCACATCCGCGCCAAGGACGCCCGGAACGCGATCGCCGACCTGCCCGAGCTGCGCAGCCGCGGTCTCGACAGCCCCAGGCTCGCGACCTTCTTCGACCTCGTCGAGGCCCTCGACGGGCTTCCCCGCCACATCGCCCTGCACCCCTGCGGGATCGTGCTCTCCAACTCCGGGCTGCTCGACCGCACCCCGGTGGAGGCGAGCTGGCTGGGGTTCCCGATGAGCCAGTTCGACAAGGACGACGTCGAGACCCTGGGGTTCCTCAAACTCGACGTCCTCGGCATCCGGATGCAGTCGGCGATGGCCCACGCCGTCGCCGAGGTCGAGCGGGTGGGTGGGGAGCGCATCGACCTCGACGACGAGACCCAGGTGCCGCGTGACGACGCAGCCACCTACGAGCTGATCCGCACCACCCGCACCCTGGGCATGTTCCAGATCGAGAGCCCCGGCCAGCGCGAGCTCGTCGGCAAGCTGGGGCCGGCCGCCTTCGAGGACCTCATCGTCGACATCTCGCTGTTCCGGCCCGGGCCGGTGAAGTCCGACATGATCACCCCGTTCCTCAACAGTCGTCACGGCTGGAGCGAGCGCCGCTTCCTGCACCCGAGCCTGGTGCCGGCGCTGGAGGAGACCGAGGGGGTGGTCGTCTTCCACGAGCAGGTGCTGCTCATCGTCGCCGAGACCACCGGGGTGAGCCTGGCCCAGGCCGACGAGGTGCGCCGCACCATGGGCACCCCGGCCGGTCAGGAGCAGGTTCAGGCGTGGTGGCGCCCGGCAGCGGAGGCCCGCGGCTACTCCGCCGAGCACCGCGACACGATCTGGGAGGTGCTGCGCTCCTTCGCGTCCTTCGGCTTCTGCAAGGCCCATGCCGCGGCCTTCGCCCTGCCGACGTTCCACTCGGCGTGGTTGAAGACCCACCACCCCGCGGCCTTCCTCGCCGGGGTGCTCACCCACGACCCGGGCATGTATCCCAAGCGCCTCATCCTCGACGACGCCCGCTCCTTCGGCATCCCCGTGCTCGGTCTCGACGTCAACGCCTCCGGCGACACCTATCGCATCGAGCCCACCACCGACGTCGACGACCCGGCAGACCCCGTCGAAGGAACAGGACACGCCGTGTGCGAGGAGCCCGAGACGGCGTGTTCTGTTCACTCGACGGGTGGGGGAGCAGGAGTGGACGCTGTGGATGCCGGGGAGCGGCTGCCGGGGTGGAAGCTGGCCCGCCAGCCCCACGGCATCCGGCTCTCCCTGGTGGACGTCAAGGGCATCAGCGGGGCGGAGGTCGCGCGCATCGTCGCCGGGCAGCCCTATGTCGACCTCGGGGACTTCTGGACCCGGGCCCGGGTGAGCCGGCCGATCGTCGAGCGACTCGTGCTCGCCGGCGCCTTCGACGCCCTGCACGCGATGGGCGGCTCCTCCGGGCTGGGGCGCCGGGGTCGGGTCACCCGCCGCGACCTGCTCCTGCACGTCGCCGAGCTCGAGCGCTGGGAGCGAGGGGGCCCGGTCCGGGCCAGCCGGCGCCTGACCCTGCCGAGCATCTCCCCGGCGCGGGAGGCGGCCGGGGACCGGATCGACGTGCGCGAGCGGGCGGCCGCGCAGTCCCGGGCGGCTCGCGAGGTCGTCCCCGCCCAGGACCACCAGGTGCAGCTCACCCTCGACCTCGGCGACCGGCCACGGCTCACCTCCGGCACCGGCCTGCCGGAGATGACCGGGCCGGAGCGGGTGCGTGCCGAGCTCGACGTGCTCGGGCTCGACGTCTCCTCACACGTCCTGGAGTTCTACACCCCGATGCTCGCGGCCCTGGGGGTCACCCGCAGCCGGGACCTGCTCGCTGCCCGCAGCCGCAGCGAGGTGTGGGTCGCCGGCGTCAAGGTCGCCACGCAGACGCCGCCGGTGCGCTCGGGCCGTCGGGTCGTCTTCCTCACCCTCGACGACGGCACCGGGCCCTCGGACTGCACCTTCTTCGAGGACGTCCAGGGACCGTATGCCGGAGTCGTCTTCCACTCCTGGCTGCTCCTGGTGCGTGGTGTCCTGCGGCGCACCGGCGACCGCGGCGTGTCGGTGCGGGCGACCGGCGCCTGGGAGCTGGCCGCGCTGTGGGACGCCTGGCAGGGTGGGGGCTCCGCGGGGGTCCGGGCCGCGGTCCGGGACGGTGAGGAGGATGCCCGGGCACGCGCGGAGGCCACCGAGCAGGCGGCGCGCGAGCGCGACGCACGCACCGGCCGCAGGGTGCTCGTCCACGCCTCGGGCTTCCGTCAGTCCCCGTATGCCGACATCCGGCCCCCGGGCATCGACCCGAGGTCCGGCAGGGGAGCGCCCGGGGTGGGAGGGGGCCCGCCCACCACGGCCCCGGCCCTGCCCTCGCGCAAGCTCTGGCACGCCAGCCCGGGCAGCTCGGGACACTAGGGTGGGCCGCACACCAGCACCCGATCCGTCCCCAGGAGCAGCAGTGGCCGACGAGCGAGGTCGCCCCCGAGCCACCGGTCTGCGCACCGCTGCCGTGTGGGCGACCCTGGAACGGCATGCCAGCGACCGCAGCGCACAACTGGGTCGTCCCTTGCGGGTGCTCGACCTCGGTGGGGGCACGGGGGGCACCGCGGTCCCGCTCGCCGAGGCAGGTCACGAGGTCACCGTCGTCGACCCGAGCCCTGATGCGCTGGCCTCGCTGCGCAGGCGGGCGACCGAGCGCGGCGTGCAGCACCGGGTCCACGCCGTGCAGGGGGACACCGACTCGGTGCGCGACCTGCACGACGGGGCGGCACCGGCATACGACATCGTCTGCCTGCACGGCACGCTCGAGGTCGTCGAGGACCCCGACGCGGCCCTTGCCTCCGTCGCCGACGTCCTGGCGCGCGGTGGCACGCTCTCCCTCGTTGTCGCACAGCGGCTCCCGGCCGCCCTGGCCCGGGCCCTCGCAGGGCAGTTCGAGCGGGCCAGCGCCATCCTCAGCAGGCCCGACGGCCGGTGGGGCGAGGACGACCCGGCGCCCCGCCGCTACGACGAGGCGCGGGTGCTGGAGCTGCTCGAGGCCCACGGGCTGAGCGCCTTCGACAGCCACGGCGTGCGCATCTTCAGCGACCTCGTGCCCTCCGCGCTGGTGGACTCAGAGGCCGACCGGGTGGCGCTGCTGGAGCTCGAGGACGTCGCGAGCCACCACCTGGACCACCCGCTCCTCGGTGCGCTGGGCAGTGTCCGTCACGTCCTCGCCACCCGGGGCTGAGCCCCTCACCAGACCCATGAGCCGACGACAGTTCGCCCTCCCGCAGCGGGCCGGCACCGACCCGCCGGACGACACCGGCTGCACCGTCCTGCACGTCGACATGGACGCCTTCTACGCCAACGCGACCCTCCTCTCCCACCCCCACCTGGTCGGCACCCCCGTGATCATCGGGGGTGGCAACCGTGGTGTCGTGCTCTCGGCGACATACGAGGCACGGCGTTTCGGGGTCGCGTCCGCCATGCCGATGGCCCGCGCCCGTCGGCTGTGCCCGCAGGCCACCGTGCTGGCGCCGGAACACTCCGTGTATGCCGCGATCTCGGCCGCGGTGATGGAGACCTTCCGCGCCGTGACCCCGATCATCGAACCGCTCTCCCTCGACGAAGCGTTCCTCGACGTGTCCGGGGCGCTGCGCCGACTCGGGCCGCCCGCGGTCATCGGTCAGCAGATCAGGGACACCGTGCACGACGAGCAGGGCATCACCTGCTCGGTGGGAGTCGCGTCGACCAAGTTCGTCGCCAAGCTGGCGTCCGGACTGGCCAAGCCCGACGGGATGCTCGTCGTCCCGCGGGACGAGGTCGTGCCCTTCGTGCAACAGCTGCCCGTCGGGGCGCTGTGGGGGGTGGGGGAGCGCACCGAGGAGGCGTTGGTCCGGCTCGGGCTGCGCACCGTCGCCGACATCGCCCACACCCCGGTGAAGACCTTGGTCCGGGCCCTGGGCGACGCCACCGGCACCCACCTCCACGAGCTGTCCTGGGGCCGGGACCCGCGGCGCGTCGAGCGCGAGCAGCGCGAGAAGAGCATCGGCAGCGACGAGACCTTCGAGTTCGACATCGACGACGCGCAGGAGATCCACCGCCACCTGCTGGCCCTGAGCGAGCGCACCGCGGCGCGGATGCGTGCCGCGGGCCTGACCGGTCGCACCGTGACGCTGCGGGTGCGCTTCAGCGACTTCACGACGATCACCCGCTCCCGCACGCTGCGCGAGCCGACCGACAGCGGCCGGGCCATCCACGAGGCAGCGGTGGGGCTCTTCGACGCCCTGGGCCTGCAGCGCGCCAGGATCCGACTGGTCGGCGTGCGCCTGGACAAGCTGGTGGAGACGCGGGTCGCCCCGATCCAGGGGGTCATCGGGGAGCCGGAACACGGCTGGCGTGATGCGGACAAGGCCGTCGATCGGGCGCGTGCGCGCTTCGGTTCGGGCTCGATCCGACCGGCGAGTCTCATCTCACGTGACACACCGACTACCGCGCGACGGGATCGCGACATATCCTGAGAGTTCAGCGACAAACATGGCGCCTGATCCCAGGGCGCCGGGCCGACCACCGGAGGATCCGTGCCCCTCTCAGACCACGAGCAGAAGATGCTCCAGCAGATGGAGCAGGCTCTCGCTGCCGAGGACCCCAAATTCGCCTCGCAGATGCAGGGCAGCACCCTCGCCTCGCTCCAGCGCCGGCGCTGGATCGTGGGGGTGGTGGGCGTGGTTGTCGGCCTGGGGCTGGTTCTGGTCGGGGTCAACACCACGATGTGGATCGGCGCGATCGGCTTCGCCATCATGGTCGCGGCAGCGGTGTTCGCCGTGACCCCGCCGCGCAAGGCGCGGCTCGTCTCCGTCGGCTCGGACGGCACCCCCGGGCACCCGTCCAAGGGCGGCAAGAAGAGGGGCAAGTCCTCGTTCATGGAGCGTCTCGACGAGCGCTGGGACCGACGCCAGAACATGTGAGCACCGACTCACGAGGCCGCAACGTTCGACAACGTACCGGCGCATGCCGGTGGTGCGCGAGGTGACTCAGGTGAGCAGCAGCCCGACCACGTAGAGGGTGGCGATCCCGAGCCCGGCAAGCAGCTCGATGCCGATGCCCTGCAGCACTGCGAGGAGCGCGTGCTTCGTGCGGTGTCACGCCTGGGGCCGGTCCTGGCTGCGACCGAGCTCCACCAGGTAGATACCGAGCACGAACCCGAGGACGGCACCCACCACCGGCACCACGAAGAACCCGACCACGCCCAGGGCCACGGCGAGGAGGAGGGTGGAGCGCGAGACCCCGGCCCGGCGCATCCGCTGACCGGGCACGAGGTACTGCAGGGTCCAGCCGACCGCGGCCACCAGCACACTGAGACCGAAGATGACCCAAGAGGTCGTTGATCCGTCGGTGCCCGCCCAGAGCAGGACACCGCCGAGCACCAACAGCAGCCCGGGGAGCACCGGCACCACGATGCCGAGCAGCCCGACGACGATGAGCAGCGAGGGGACGATCACGCCGGCGTTGCCGGCGAGTGCATCCACCTCAGCTGAGGTCGCCGACCGAGGTCGGCTCCAGCAGCCGGTCGCTCTCGTCGTGGATGTCGGCCAAGCCGGCCAGGGCCGGGGTGTGCTCGCGCCCGTGGTGGGCGCAGAAGAGCAGCTCGCCACCAGCGTGGAGCGTGGCGCGGACATAGGCTTGGGCGCTGCAGCGGTCGCAGCGGTCCGTGGTGGTCAGGGCGGGTGCCAGTGCGGCGTTCACGTCGGCCTCCTCGGCTCGCTCAGGGGTCAAGCCATTCGTTGGGTCACCAACCCTGGTCGGGTGGCGGTCCGTTGCAACAGTCAATCACGACGGATGCTTCCCGCCGTGCTCTGTCCAGCCTTGTGGCCCGCGTCATGTCCGGATCGTGACCTGCCCTGCGCCCCGCCGTCCGCGACGGTCCTGCGTCGGTGAGCCTGCGCGGGTCCGTCAGGGCGCCCGGATACCCTGCCAGACGTGCCCAGCCCCACTCCCCGCAAGACCGCGAAGAGCACGTCCTCGAGCGGCTACACCGCTCACCACCTCCAGGTGCTCGAGGGGCTGGAGGCGGTGCGCAAGCGGCCGGGGATGTACATCGGGTCCACCGACTCCCGCGGCATCATGCACTGCCTGTGGGAGATCATCGACAACGCGGTCGACGAGGCGCTCGGTGGGCACTGCGACCACATCGAGGTGATCCTGCGCGGCGACGGGTCGGTGGAGGTGCGCGACAACGGTCGGGGCGTACCGGTCGACATCGAGCCGCGCACCGGCCTGACCGGTGTCGAGCTGGTCTACACCAGGCTGCACGCCGGCGGGAAGTTCGGTGGCGGGTCCTACACGGCGTCCGGGGGTCTGCACGGGGTCGGTGGTTCCGTGGTCAACGCGCTGTCCTCGCGCTTCGACGTGGAGGTCGACCGAGGTGGCAAGACCTGGGCGATGAGCTTCCGGCGCGGGGAGCCGGGTCTGTTCTCCGACGTCGCCGGCGCCAGGGGCAGCAAGGACCCCGACCACACGTTCACGGCCTACACCGACAACAGCGAGCTCGTGGTGGTCGGCAAGACCCGTCGCGGGGTCACCGGCACGCGGGTGCGCTACTGGGCCGACCGGCAGATCTTCCTCGCGGAGGCCGACTTCGACCTGGAGGGGCTGCTCGGGCGGGCGCGCCAGACGTCCTTCCTCGTGCCTGGCCTGACCCTGCTCATCCGCGACGAGCGGGGCGAGGAGCCGGTCGAGGAGACCTTCGTCCACGACGGCGGCATCTCGGAGTTCTGCGACTACCTGGCACGCGACACCGCCGTCACCGACGTGTGGCGGCTCCAGGGCTCCGGCACCTTCACCGAGACCGTGCCGGTCCTGGACGCCCAGGGCCACATGACACCGACCGAGGTCGAGCGCGAGTGCGGCGTCGACGTCGCGGTGCGCTGGGGGACCGGCTACGACACGTCGGTCTCCTCCTTCGTCAACATCATCGCCACCCCGAAGGGCGGGACCCACCTCGCCGGCTTCGACCAGGCCGTGCTCAAGGTGCTGCGCAAACAGCTCGAGGTCAATGCGCGCCGGCTGAAGGTCGGCACCGACAAGCTGGAGAAGGACGACGCCCTCGCCGGGCTCACGGCGGTCGTGACCGTCCGGCTCGCCGAGCCGCAGTTCGAGGGGCAGACCAAGGAGGTCCTGGGTACCTCTGCCGTGCGTGCCATCGTCTCCCGGGTGGTCGAACGGGAGCTCACCGCTCGGCTCCTCTCGACCAAGCGGGGGGAGAAGCAGCAGGCTGCCTTCCTGCTGGAGAAGGTCACCGCGGAGATGAAGACGCGGATCAGTGCCCGTATGCACAAGGAGACCCAGCGCAGGAAGACCGCGCTGGAGTCCTCCACGCTCCCGGCGAAGCTCGCTGACTGCCGCAGCAACGACGTCGAGCGCACCGAGCTCTTCATCGTCGAGGGCGACAGCGCGCTCGGCACGGCCAAGCTCGCCCGCAGCAGCGACCACCAGGCGTTGCTCCCCATCCGCGGCAAGATCCTCAACGTGCAGAAGGCCTCGGTGACCGACATGCTCGGCAACGCCGAGTGCGCCGCCATCATCCAGGTCATCGGAGCCGGGTCCGGGCGCACCTTCGACCTGGAGGCTGCGCGCTACGGGAAGGTCATCATCATGACCGACGCCGATGTCGACGGCGCCCACATCCGCACGCTGTTGCTGACGCTGTTCTTCCGCTACATGCGACCGCTGGTCGAGGCCGGCAGGGTGTATGCCGCGGTGCCACCGCTGCACCGGATCGAGGTCATCAACGCCGGGGCCAAGGCCAACGAGGTGATCTACACCTACTCCGAGGCCGAGATGCGCGCCACCATGGCGACGGTGAACAGGCGGGGCAAGAACACCAAGCCGATGCAGCGCTACAAAGGCCTGGGCGAGATGGACGCAGACCAGCTCGCGGAGACGACGATGGACCCCCGGCACCGCACCCTGCGCAAGGTCACGTCCGCGGACCTCGATTCCGCCGCAGGCGTTTTCGAGCTGCTCATGGGTGGTGACGTGGGTCCGCGCAAGGACTTCATCGTCGAGTCTGCAGGGGCGCTGGACCGGGACCGCATCGACGCCTGAGCGTTCAGCGCCCTGACCCGGCTCCGGGTCGGGGTCGCGGCGACGTCGTCGACAGCGGGGGTGGGCCGGTGGACTCGCGCACGACGAGCTCGGTGGGCACGATCACCTCATCGGTGCTCTCGTCGGCGTCCACGAGGGCCCGCAGGAGCAGCTCGGCGGCGAGGTGTCCCTGGAGGGCGACGTCCTGGCGCACGGTCGTCAGGCCGAGCACTGAGGAGAGGAGGTAGTCGTCGATCCCGATGACCGAGAGGTCTGCGGGCACGTCCAACCCGAGCCTCCTGGCACTCTCACGGACCCCGATGGCCATCTCGTCGGACGCCGCGAGCACCGCCGTGGGGCGGTCACCGCGGGCGAGCATCGCACCGCCGTCCCTGGCCGCCGACTCCGCGGTCCAGTCCGAGGCGAGGATCCAGTCCTCGCGGCACGACAACCCGGCATCCGCCAGTGCCTCACGGAAGGCAGCCAGTCGGTCCTGCGGGGTCTGGACGTGCGCGACGTTGTCCGGGACCGCCCCGATGTAGCCGATCCGCTCGTGGCCCAGGCTCACGAGGTGGTCCACCGCGGTGCGGGTTGCCTGCGCGTCGTCGATGCGCACGCAGGCGCGGCCCGGCACCGGTGTGCCGATGGCCACGAGGGGGAGGTCGAGACGCTCGACGAGGGCGACCTCCTCCTCGCTCATCGGGATGTTCAGGGTGATCACCCCGTCGACCCGTTTCCAGAGCATGTTCTGGGAGAGGGGAAGCCGTTGCTCGTAGTCGTCGTCCTCGAGGTCGAAGAGGATCACGTGGTGGCCGTGATCGCGCAAGGTCTTCTCGATCGCGCTCACGATGGTGGCGAAGAACCACCGCGTGAGGAACGGCGCAACGACGGCCACGACCTTGGTGCGACCCGATGCCAGCGACGTGGCGTTGGGTGATGCCACGTAGTGCAGGTCCGCGGCGACCCGGATGACCCGTTGCCGGGTCTCGGGGGAGACCCGGTCCAGACCCCGGAGTGCGCGGGAGACCGTGGCGACCGACACCCCGGCCACCCGCGCCACATCCGTGATCGTGCTCATGCTCGCCGTCCCGTTCCCTCTTCGAGCTCGGGATCAGCCCTTCAGGCCCCCCGCGAGCAGTCCGCGGACGAAGAACCGTTGGAGCGCGAGGAACACCGCCACCGGGACGACCATCGAGATGAATGCTCCCGCCGAGAGGAGATACCACGCACTTCCGCGGCTTCCGGACAGCTCTGCGACACGCACCGTGATCGGCGCGACGTCAGGTGTGCCGCCGAGGAACACCAGCGAGACGAGCAGGTCGTTCCAGACCCAGAGGAACTGGAAGATGCCGAAGGCCGCCAGGGCCGGGGTCAGGAGCGGGAGCAGGATCTTGAAGAAGATCGTCACGTGCCCGGCGCCGTCCACCCGTGCCGCCTCCATGAGCTCTGCCGGGAGCTCTCTCATGAAGTTGTGGATGAGGAAGGTTGCCAGCGGTAGCGCGAAGATCGTGTGGGACAACCACACGCTCCAGTAGGAGGCGCCGAACCCGAGCTTGTTGACGTAGATGTCGAGCAGCGGGATCAGGGCGACCTGAAGGGGCACGATCTGGAGGGCGAACACACCGACGAACAGCGCGTCGCGACCCGGGAACGGCATCCAGGCAAAGGCGTACGCCGCCAGTGAGGCCAGGAACAGCGGCAGCAGCACCGCAGGGACCGTGATGACGACCGTGTTGATGAAGTACTGACCCAGACCGGCGGAGCTGCCCGGTGCCAGCGCCTGGCGGTAGTTCTCCAGGGTGAACCCGGACGGGTTCTTCCACGCGGTCCACCAGCCGCTGGTGTTGATGTCCTTCTGCTTGCGGAAGGACGTGACGAGCAGCCCGATGGTCGGTGTCGTCCACAGCACGGCGATGAGGACCGCGATCAGTGAGGCGCTGCGCGAGTTCAAGGACTTGGCGGCGCCACCGGCCTGGGACTTGCGGCGCTTGCGTCCTCCGCCACCGGTCTCGGTCGTGCGCTCCATGTCCCTGGACAGGTTCTCCGGCATTGCGACGGGCTCGAGGGTGCTCACGGCTCAGGCCTCCTTTCGCATCTGGATGATGTTGTAGACGACGATGGGGATGACGAGGATGAAGAGCAGCACGGCGAGTGCGGCTCCCAGCCCCGGTGCGTTGAACCGGAAGCTCTGGCTGTAGAACTCGTTCGCGACGACCGAGGTGTTGAACTGCCCACCGGTCATGGTGCGCACGATGTCGAAGACCTTCAGCGTGCCGATGGCGATGGTGGTCAGCACCACCACGAGTGCGGCCCGGATGCTCGGCAGGGTGATGAACCGGAACATCTTGACGCCTTGCACGCCGTCGAGCCTGGCGGCCTCGATGATCTCGTCGGGGATCGCCTTGATGGCTGCGGAGAGGATCGTCATGGCGAAGCCGGCCTGGATCCAGACCATCACGATGATGAGCATGAAGGTGTTCAGGGGGGCGTTGAGGAGGAACTGTTGCGTGTCGAGGCCGAGCGCCTTCAGGATGCCGTTGAGCAGGCCGATCTGGGGGCGCGAGGTCTGCTTGTACTGGTAGACGAACTTCCAGATGATGCCGGCGCCGACCATCGAGATCGCCATCGGGAGGAAGATCAGCGCCTTCGCGAAGGCCTCGCCCTTGGCCCGGTCGATGAGGATCGCGTAGAGCAGGCCGATCGACGTCGCCAGGAACGGCACGAGGATGACCCACAGGGCCGTGTTGCGCAGCACGAGCAGCAGCTCGGGCTGGGTGAAC
>JBDTDY010000364.1:0-3448 GCA_039922835.1 Ornithinibacter sp. | reverse complement strand
TGGGCGGTCCTCCTCGTCGATGCCTGGCGCCTCGGCAGACCAGACAAGCTCCCCCAACGTGACCGGCGGAGCCTGTTGGTCGCACTCCTCGCCCAGCTGCTCGTCCTCCCCGGGGGAATGGCGTATGCGGGTGTCAACGTCGCCACCGCGCGCTCGGCGATCGCATCGGTCTTCGTCACCGGCGCGGCCGCCGGTGCCGTCGACGGCCGCTACAACATCCTGCTGCTCGGGGGGGACAGCGGCGCGGGCCGCGACGGCCTGCGCGCGGACAGCCTGCAGCTCGTCAGCGTCGACGCCGAGACCGGTCGCGCAGTGCTCTTCGGTTTCTCACGAGAGACGGAGAACATCACCTTTCGCCCGGGCTCCGTGATGGCGAAGCTCATGCCGCAGGGCTGGTCCTGCGGCGACGAGTGCCTGCTCAACGGGCTCTACACCTGGGGGCGGGACCACGCCGAGGAGTTCCCCACCGGGACGGCCGATCCCGGGCTCCTCGCGACGACCGAGGCGGTGGAGTCGCTGTCGGGGCTGGACATCCAGTACCACGTGCTCGTCGACCTGAAGGGGTTCCGCAGCCTCGTGGACGCCGTCGGCGGTCTCGACGTCGCGGTGCAGAGGCGCACCCCGATGGGGTCCCAGGCCGAGGTCGCGAGCGGCCGGGAGAAGGGGTGGATCGAGGCGGGGAACCAGCACCTCGATGGCTACCACGCCCTGTGGTACGCCCGGAGCCGCGCCAACTCCACGAACTACGAGCGGATGGCTCGGCAGCGGTGCGTGGTCACCGCAATGGTGCGACAGATGGACCCCAAGACGGTCGTCCTCAACTTCGGCGCGATCGCCGAGGCGACCAAGGGCGTGGTGCAGACCGACATCCCCCAGGCCGCGCTCGCCAGCCTGGCCGACGTGGCCGTCAAGACCAAGCAGGAGAAGATCACCTCGGTCAACTTCGTCCCGCCGCTCATCAATCCGTGGGACTACGACCCGAACCGTGTCCACCGGGCGGTGGACACGGCGATCGCGGCCTCGAAGGCAAAGAGTGGGTCGAAGGCAAAGGGAGGGTCGCCGGCAGAGGGTGGTGCTGCCGCGGCCGGCGCGTCGCCGGCCCCGGCGAAGAAGGTGGCCCCGACACCGCAGGCCGTGATGGACCGCCCAGGAACGGACCCCGACGCCACCACCGGCGACCTCGCCGACGTGTGCTCGGTGGGGTGAGAAGCGATTCGAACAGCCGGGGCGGGTTTGGGATACTGGGTACCTGTGCGCCACCGCCCGACCGCAGCAGCCGCGCTCGTCCTTCGCGCTCCCGTGGCCCGCTCATCGTCCCGATAGGTCCTCGATGTTGAACAAGTCCTACGCCCTGCTCAACTTCCTCAACCGGTCGCACTCGCCGACGTTCCGCCACGGTGTCGGTGCCGCGGCATACGCAGGCACCCTGGCAGCCACCGGTCGTCCGTCGATCGCGCGCCTGGTGCGCACCCAGTTCGTGCAGGACGAGACGAAGTACGCGTTCCGCCTGGCGGGCTGGGTGCTGCGCCGCGGCTGGCCCGGCGTCGAGACCGTCACCGACGACTTCTTCGACTTCACCCTCGGCGCCGAGCCCGCAGACCTGGCGGCCCTGGATGCGTTCATCGCCGCCCGGCGGGACTCCCTGCCAGAGCACCTGTGGCGCGCCGATGACCTGTTCGTTCGCTCGGCGAGGATCCACTCCCAGCTCGATGCCGGTGCCGGTGACATCGAGGACCTCCGCAACGACTTCTACGCCCACGCTGACGCGCTGCTGCCGCTCATCAGCGCTGCGACTGGCACCGCACCACCACCGGGCGCGCCGCGCGAAGGTGACTTCGACCTCGATGACGCGCGCTCGGCCCTCGCCGACCTCGCCAGCGCGCTCCCCGTGCCGCAGTGGAAGTGGTACGTCATCTCCGGCACCTTCCTCGGGCTCGTGCGCGAGCGCGGCTTCCTCGCCCACGACTACGACATCGACGTGGGCATCACCTATGACGCCGAGCGAATGCCGGTCATGATCGCGGCGCTCGAGGCCGACCCCCGGTTCGTGGTGAAGAAGGTGGACGACGCCCAGTCCGTGGTCCGCGCGCAGGACGGCCGGTATGGCGTGGAGCGGGCCTTGGCGCTCGTCAAGCTGATCCACACCAACGGCATCAACGTCGACGTCTTCGTGCACCACGTTTCTGGGGAGATGATGTGGCACGGGTCCTCGCTCCACCAGTGGGAGAACACCGCGTTCGACCTGGCGGCCTACACGCTGGGCGGGGTGGACGTGCTCGGCCCGGCGGACGCCGACCGTTACCTCACCGAGAACTACGGAGACTGGCGCACCCCGGTGACGGACTTCAACTGCACGACGGGCACTCCCAACCTCGTCATCACCCGCAGCTTCCGGTCCATTGCCCTCTTCCTGACGAGGCTGGCGCACTTCTCCGAGGGTGACCCGGAGGAGTACAGCAAGCTCAGGGACACTCTGCTCGCTGACGGCCTCCTGGCCGAGGACGACGGGGTGCTACGACTCGAGCGGCTCATCTGAGCGATGCTCGACACCCGCCCACGGCACGTGCCGTATCCTCGGCTCGGCGCTCGCCGCGCCGGTCCCACCGTGACGATCGAAGAGAGGTCCTGTCCATGATCCAACGGATCAGGGCTGTCTGGCATCGACGGGAGATCCTCGGAACCCTGGTTCAGCGTGACCTTCGGGTGCGCTATTCACGGAGCTTGCTCGGTTACGTCTGGACCGTGCTGGACCCGCTCCTCATGGCGTCGGTCTACTTCGTGGTCTTCACCTTCGTCTTCAACGCCAGCAGGCGGGTGGCTGACACCCCCTACTTCCTCTACCTCCTCTCCGGGCTGCTCGGCTGGCAGTGGTTCACCGGGTCGGTGAACGACACCGCCAAGAGCTTGATCCAAGAGGCCAAGCTCGTGAGGTCGACCAACCTCCCCCGCGAGGTGTGGGTCATCCGCTGTGTCGTGGCCAAGGGTCTCGAGTACCTGTTCTCGCTGCCCATTCTCATCGGCTTCGTCATCTACTACGTGGCGCGGGGCCAGGCCCACCTCGACTGGGAACTCGTCTTCTTCCCGCTCGGGCTGGTGATCCAGTTCGTGCTCCTCGTCGGGCTCGGCCTGCTCCTCGCGCCGATCACCGTGTTGGCCACGGACGTGCAGCGCGTGGTGCGGATCGTGTTGCGTTTCATGTTCTACCTCTCGCCCATTCTCTATGGCGCACACGCGGTGCCCGAGCAGCTGCGGGCCCTGCTCGTCTTCAATCCGCTGAACGGCATCCTGTCCCTCTATCGTGGCGGCCTCTTCGAGCGCTCCGTCAACTGGCTCGACGTGGGGGTCAGCGTCGGCGTGAGCCTCGCATTCCTGATCATCGGGTTCACGGTGTTCTCACGACTCGAGCGCGCCGTGCTCAAGGAGATCTGAGCACGATGAGCCTGGTCAT